>JBFFIS010000396.1:0-2466 GCA_041556375.1 Desulfurivibrionaceae bacterium
AGGAAGGGTCGAAGCGGGGTCTTTTCATCTGCCCACTGTCCACCACCACGGTTATGCCTTCAACGGTCAGGCTGGTTTCGGCGATGGGGGTGGCAAGAATAAGACGGCGGCGAACCGCCGGGGCGAAAATCCGGTCCTGCTCGTGCTGGGGAAGATCGCCATAGAGGGGCAGGATATCAACATCGGTGAGATCGGCAAGATCGGCGGCCAAGCGGCGAATCTCACCACTGCCGGGCAAAAAGGCGAGGATATCCCCCTCTTGCTCAAGCAAGGCGCGGCGAATGGCCTTGGCCATGGCGGCTACGAGGCGCCACGGCCCCGGGCCGGGCGAGGTAAGATAGGTGGTTGCCACCGGAAAGCAGCGGCCCTCGCCGCTGATCACCGGCGCGCCACCGAGCAGGCCGGCAATAGCGGCGATATCCAGGGTGGCCGACATCACCAGAAGACGCAGGTCATCGCGGAGCTCGCGGGCATCAAGGCAGAGGGCCAGGGCCAGATCGCCATGAAGACTGCGCTCGTGAAACTCATCAAAAATAACCAGGCCGACACCGGCAAGCTCCGGGTCGTTTTGGAGCATGCGGGTCAAGATGCCCTCGGTGACCACCTCGATCCGGGTGGCGGCCGACACCTTACGCTCAAAGCGGATACGGTAGCCCACCGTGTCGCCCACCTTTTCCCCCAGGAGATCACTCATGCGCCGCGCCGCGGCCCGAGCCGCCAGCCGCCGGGGCTCAAGGATGATGATCCGCTTGCCTTCAAGCCAGTCTTCCCCCAGTAGGGCCAGGGGGACCACCGTGGTCTTACCGGAGCCTGGTGGTGCTGCCAGCACCGCGGAGGGCTTGTCAGCCAAAGCGGTACGGACGTCGCCAAGGACGCTCTTGATGGGCAGGGAGGGTAGTTGCACAGCTTTTCTATTCCTTTTGACGAGCAAAAACTCTTTTGTCTATAGTTTATAGGTACCCTGAGGAGGACGGGTTTTGCCAGCGGTTAAAATAAGAATTTTGGCAGATTTTATTAAAGAAATATGGAGTTTACCCGACTTTTAAGGAGATAGTGGCATACTATCTTTTTTCCGCCAGGCAACAACCCATATTAAAGACGAGTGAGAAATGGTGAGAGCAAGACGACATAGCAGAGCTGGTGTGTGCCTTGCCCTTTTTTTCTTGCTGCCTCTCCAGCTCTGCCTTGCAGTCTCGGCCCGGGCCGCCACCAGCAGTAGCGATATCTATGCCACAATTGAGGTTGCCGATAAGGCCATGGAAATCATTCTCCGCAAGGCCAAAGGCGTTACCAGGGTGCCTTCGCCAGCCATCAACGAAATCCAGCTTGGCGCCATGCACGCCTACCAGCTCCATATTGCCTGCCTGGACCAGATCAGGGTGCTGGAGGCCAAACTCAAGCTCCACCCCTTTCCCAAAATCGTCGCCTCGCCGGCCTCTTACCAGGGCGTAGATGTCAGCCAACTGTCAGCGATCATTCTCTCGGAGGTGCGCCGCATTGCCATCCATCTCAACATCTGGGGCCTGCCCGAGGTCGACCACAAGTATGGCAACAAATCCTATAACGATGTGGTGCGCCGCTGCCTTGCCCTGTTTATGAAGCTGCGCTCCTTGGCGGCTGTGGAGACAGTTTCAGTGGATGTTGTTTTCCCGCAGCTTCCCCGCGGCGTTGCTGATATCAAGTCCATCCTCCGCCACATTGACCCGGCCCAACGCTACCGCATTGATCTCGCCCGCCAAGAGGGCAAGGCAGACCTGGCCATGGCCTATGCTGAATGTCTCCTCCTGCGCCACGACCTCAACAAGCTCCGCACATTTTACCGATTACCCCAGGTGGCGGTGCCCCCAGGCCCGCCCCATAAAAAGGTGGAGGCCGCTGACATCTTTGTCCAGAGCCAGATCATCCTGGCCGAATTAAACGCCCTGAAAAAGGCAAGCAATACCAGCAGTATCAGCCCGGAGGCCATACCCGTCACCGGCAAAAGCGCGGCCGACCTCCTCTATCAACTCAGGCTGCTGCGCTATCTTGCTAACCAGCTCCCCTCTTTAAGCGCCATGGTGCAGTAGGGGACTTTGCATGTTTAAACGGATCAACCTTTCCATAAAAATCACGGCCGCCTTTGGCCTCATGGCCCTTGTTCTGGCCCTGGCCGCCCTTTTCCCCCTCTCCCAGGTGCAGAGGGTATCCACTCTTACCAGCCGTTCCCTGGATCAAGGGGCCCCAGCCACCCTGGCCTATCAGGACATGCAAAAAGGCCTGAGTGACTCTTTGGCCGCCTTGCAAAGCTGGCTGACCACCGGCAATGACTCCTTCCGCAGCGCCCGCGCCCAAGCCTGGCAAGAGCAGATCCTGCCCTCTCTGGCCACCCTGAGGGAGCTGCGCCCTCTCTGGTCGGACAGCAAGGGCAAAAAACAGCTTGAGGAACTCGGAGCCCTCAGCACCCAGCTCAAGGACAGCGAGGCCAGA
>JBFFIS010000397.1:0-2464 GCA_041556375.1 Desulfurivibrionaceae bacterium
AGCGCCTGCGGCATCCACATTCTCGAGAAGGCGAGCTGAGGCCGGCCACACCGCCCCAAAGCACCGCCATGAAGCCGCTCGCCAATAAACTATCCAATTATTAGTACAAACCGGCCGGCAACAGGTAAATAACCTGTTGATAAACAACATCAAATTTTACAGAATAGGGATATTAAATTGACACATAATTGCTACATTTGCTTATTATGTTGCTGCCGGCAGGGTAGTGGTTTAGTCTGGAAGCCGAGCTGCGATCAAAAATTAATGACCGCCCTTCAGGCCAATAGCAATTAATAGAGTTGAGTTTGCCAGGGGATACGACCCCAACAACTCAATTCAGGGGACAACGCCTTTGACCAAGAATATAACAAAACGCCTCTATACCTATCTCGTGCTCTTCAGCTTCTGCCTGGCCATTGTGTTGACGGCCATGCAACTCTATAGCAATTACCGGCACAACATTTGCGCTATTGAAGAAAAGGTTGAGCTTCTTCAAGTGACCAACCTGAGTTACATCACCAATGCCCTCAAAGATGGTAAGGCCAGGGAGTTAACTCTCCGCCTGGAGGCCATTGGCCAGAGTCCTGACATCATCTACCTGGAAGTCAAAGACCTCCACGGCAATATCATTGCCCAAGCGGGCGATCCCCGATCAACAACTACCTTTATAAAAAACATTCCTTTAAACCTGCAAGACAACACCATTCTTGGCCATCTGCACATCACAGCAAGTCGTGCTGGCCCCCTTGAGCAGATCTGGTCAACATGGCTCTTTGTCCTGTTTTCCAAGGCCATTCAAGTTGTGATGATCGCCTCCCTCATCTTCTTCATTTTTCGCTGGTTACTCAGCCGCGACATCAACCTCCTCATTGCCGAGTTAGAGGGGTTTGACCCAGAGATAAACCCTCTTATTTTCAAGCAACAACATTCTGAATCTCGAAGTAAAAACATTCTTAACCGTCTCAGCACAGCCATCCGTGCTATGCAGCAAAAACTCCTAACCAACCACCAGGAACTTCACACCACCCTGGAAAACCTGCAACACGCCCAGCATGTTGCCAAAATAGGCAACTGGAGCTGGAGTCTCGAAGAGGATATCACCACCTGGTCAGATGAACTCTGTAACATTACCGGCCTCACCCAGGCCGAGTATGACGGAACCTATGAGATCTATCTCAGCTGTATTCACCCTGATGACAGGGAGCAATTTCAGGCCCTGACCAAGCGAATCATGGAGGAAAAAGGCGCCTACCATGAGGAGTACCGCATCGTTCGTAAAAATGATGGTGCCGTGCGCCATGTGCGCGAAGAAGGACTGGTCACCCTCGATACCAAGGGAAATCCGGTCAGTATCCTCGGCACGATCCAGGACATTACCGAGCGTAAAATTGCCGCACAAGCTCTAATGGAGAAAGAGGAGCGCTTTCGAACCCTCGTGGAGAATGTACCTGGCATTGTCTATCGTTGTAAGCTGCAGGCCCCCTGGCAGGTGGAACATATCAGCGAGGAGGTCTCTGAACTAACGGGACATGCCCAACAGGACTTTCTCGATAACCGCATTGCCTTTGGCCAACTCATTGTACCGGAAGACCTGGCCCGGGTTGAGCGTGCGGCTGAACAGGGCATTGCCGATGGTAAGCCCTACGAGGTGGAGTACAAAATCACCCATGCCGATGGCAGTCTCCGTTATTTTCATGAAAAAGGCCGGGCCGTTTACGACCACAACCAGACCCCCCTATGGCTTGACGGTGTCATCATTGACATCTCCGATCGCAGGCTGGCTGAAGAGGACAAATCGCGACTCCTGCGCCAACTGCTTCACGCCCAGAAGAATGAGGCCATTGGCACCCTGGCGGGTGGTATTGCCCACGATTTCAACAATATTCTCTCGGCCATCATGGGCTATACGGAGCTGGTCTTACTCGATATGCCGGAGGACGGAAAAAATTATCAGGACCTGCAGCAGGTTTATGCAGCAGCGATCCGGGCCCGTGAGCTCATTCGCCAGATTCTCACCTTCAGCCGTTCAAATGAAGAGAATAAAATGCCCCAGGATTTGGGTCTCATTGTCCGCGAGGCCCTCAAGCTCATCCGCTCTTCGATACCAACCTCCATTGAGATTAAGCAACATATCAATATGGATTGCAAAAGGACATTGGCCGATGCCACCCAAATTCATCAAATCGTCATGAACCTCTGCACCAATGCCTTTCATGCCATGGAGGACAATGGCGGCACCCTTTCCATTGAACTCGACCAGGTCCATCTTGAAGCAGAGGATCTTGCTGACCAGCCCAATCAAGACCCTGGCGACTATGCCCGCCTCATCATACGAGATACCGGTTTGGGGATTCCGCAGGACATTATAGATCGTATTTTTGAGCCCTATTTTACCACCAAAGAGCAAGATAAGGGCACAGGCCTTGGCCTTGCTCTGGTGCAAGGTATTGTTCTTAGCCATAAC
>JBFFIS010000398.1:0-2454 GCA_041556375.1 Desulfurivibrionaceae bacterium
AAATGGCTGGTCAACATGCCGGGAGTGGCAGGGCCATGCTTGTAGAGATGGGCCAATACCGGATCATGCCCGGCCTCTTCTGCTGTCAAATCCGGAGAAATAGCGACGAGACGGGACTTTAAGCCCTTGCCAAGCCAGGCGGTAGGTCCGGCAACATCCTCGGCCATGGCCAGCGGCACAACACGATCCGGCCCCACTACCAATCTTCCTTGGGCATCCAGGACCGCATGGCTGTCACCGCCGGCGCCAACGGTGGACATCTTCACTGAGTCAACATGGGTCTGCCACTCACCAATGAGGCTGCCCTCCTCGCTGAGGCGCGGTTGCCGGGCGCTGATCATGGTGATGTCGGTGGTGGTACCGCCGACATCAACAATCACGGCGTCATCAGCAGGGGCAAAGGTCAGGCCATACCATGCGGTGGCTGCCGGGCCGGAGGCCACGGTGGAGGCGGCCTGCCGGGGGGTATCAACAATATTCATCGGTGTGGCGTCACCGCGGACAATCATGACATTATGGGCCAGCCCCAAGGCCACCAGGGAATCCTGCATGCCGACAAGAAAATCCTCCATCACCGGGCGCAGTCGGGCATTGAGCACCGCTGTCGCCGCCCGCTCTTTGACCCCGGGACGCTGGGAGACCTCGTGGGACATGAAGACAGGCTGCGGGTCAATCATGCTTATGGCCTTGGCCATTACCATTTCATGGGCCGGATTCTTGATGCTCATCGCCGCGCAAACCACATAGGCATCAACATTGCCCCTGAGATCACTGACCGCCTGGATGAGCGCCTCCATATCAAGGGGATCTTCCTCCTCGCCCTGGATATTATGACCGCCATCAATATACAGGGTGGTCACCACGGGCAGGCTGAAATGTTTGGCGAAACCGGCGACGATTAGACCGACATTATCCCCCTTGTTCTCGACGACGGCATTGGTGGCCAGGGTGGTGGAAACCGCGACAAGATCAACATCATGGGGCTTGACCTTGCTGGCGACGAGTATATCGGCCAGGCAGCGGGAGATGCCGCGGCTCAATTCATAATGGGTGGTGGGAGTTTTTGCTGTTGCCAGCACGCAATGATCGGCAAGATCGATTAAAACGCCGTCGGTATAGGTGCCGCCGGTATCAATGCCAATGCCATATTTTTTAGTAGCCATTATTTTTTCTGCACTCTATTTTTGGAGGGAAAAGGGTTCCTGGATTCTTTACCGTAAAGAGGTGGCCCAAGCAAAGTCTTTTTATTGTTGGCCTTTCTGCTTCCTTTCCTTGACCGCTCTTTCATAAGCATATTAGAATGGAAAACAACTCGCCCACGCAACAACCTACCCTATGCCAGAAATAGATCCTACAACCCAACGCTATCTCGACAAAATCCGCGAATATATTGACCGGATGCCAAGTCTGTCCACCACGGTCACCAAGGTTTTGGAGGTCTGCAACCAGCCCACCACCTCGCCTAATGATTTAAACCGTGTCATTTCCCTGGATCCTGTGCTCACCGGCCAGGTCCTGAAGCTGATCAACTCCGCCTATTACTCCCTGCCCAACCAGATTACCTCTCTGACCCGGGCCATTATTATGCTGGGCATCAATACGGTGAAAAACCTCGCCCTGTCAACGGCAATCCTCGGCAGTGTCGGCCGGGAGGAGATGGAATGTCTTTCAATGGACGATTTTTTGGCCCATTCCATCTGTGTCGGGGCCACAGCCAAATCCATAGCAGGCTTGGCAGATATTCCTGTGGCCCAACGGGAAGAATTCTTTGTCGCCGGTCTCCTCCATGACCTGGGTAAAATCCCCTTGAGCAACTGTTTCCCCGATGACTACCGCAAGGTCCTGGAGATCTGCAACCTGCAACGCTGTTCCCTGGTTCGGGCCGAGGCCATGATCTTTGGTTTTGACCACCGCACCACAGGCAGGATTATTGCCCGTAAATGGCAACTTAACGACAGTATGATTGAAACCCTCTGGCATCACCACACCCCGCATAAAGCCACCGAGGACAACAGGGCCCTGGTCCAGACGGTGGCCCTGGCCAACTTATACGCCAACCTCTTTGAGATTGGTTCTGCCGGTGATCTTTTCCATGAGCCGGCCCTGGTCCAGCAGGTCATTGATGATAGCGGCCTTGCCTGGAATGACGTTGCCGCTCTCTACAAAACCGTGGAAACTGAGGTCGAAAAGGCGCAGATCTTCCTCCAAGTTGCCCAGTAGGGCCTGCCAACAAGACTAGCAGGTCGAATGCAATCCCAGCAGGCCACCGAGCCTATGAGGCCATAGACCATGAAAATAAAATTCTGGGGCGTCCGTGGCTCCATCCCCTGCCCAGGTCCTTTGACCATGAAGTATGGCGGCAATACCGCCTGTATCGAGATCCGCTTCCCCGAGCTCAACAGGCTGATCATTATCGATGCCGGTTCCGGCCTCCGCGAGCTGGGCAATTTCATG
>JBFFIS010000399.1:0-2450 GCA_041556375.1 Desulfurivibrionaceae bacterium
CGAGGACGTACTGGTGGTTGGTTTAGGGACCGGCATGACCTTAGGCGCCACCTCTATCCATCCAGAACTTAAAAACCTGACCCTGGCCGAAATCGAACCCCACGTCGTCGGGGCAGCCCGCACCTTTGGAGAATATAATCACCAGGTTCTCGACAATCCGAAGCTGAAAATTGTCTTCAATGACGGCCGGAATTTTCTGATGACCACTGACCAGAAATACGACGTCATCACTGCCGACCCTATCCACCCCTGGACCCAGGGCTCAGGCTACCTCTATACAACCGAGTATTTCAAGCTGGCTGCCAACCATCTCAATCCCGGTGGCATCATGTGTCAATGGCTGCCCATCTATGAGCTCAGCGAGGGCGACCTGAAATCGGTGGTACGCACCTTTTCACAAAACTTCAAGTACACCATGGCCTGGCTCACCCATTACGACGCCGAAATCATCGGCAGCAATACACCTATCATTATCGATGAAGAGGCCCTGGCCCGCCGCCTGGCCCTACCTGCACTCAACAAGGCCCTGAGCCCGGTAATGATGGCGTCAAGCCAGGATTTTCTCAGTTATTTCATTCTGGGCGACTCAGGCATGCGAGCCTTTGCAGCAGGTGGCGTCGTCAACACCGACGACAACCTCTATCTGGAATTTTCCACGCCACTGTCCATTAATAAAAATGTTAAGGGAGACAATCTTGAGGCCTTAGCTCGCTATCGCCAAAGCATCCTGCCCAATCTGCTGGCGGTCCAAGGCGAGGGGGCTCGCCAGGAGCAGGAGCAGAAATGGGCCGCCAACCTTCAAGCAGCCAAGCACGCTGACCGGGCCCATGCCCTTTTGCTTGATGGTCAGTCTAGGGGCCTGGAATTCCAATCGATGAGAACGGAGCTTGCCGAAAAATATGGCTGGTTCTCACCGGCCCGCTTTGTCCTGGCTGAGTATGAGAAAACAGTGGAATTGCCGGAACCTTCGCTGCTCGACATGATGCGCCTCGTCTTTCATGGTGAAAATAAACAGCAGAAGATGCTGGAAATTTCCGCTGTTATTTCGCGGGTCAGTAAAGAGCGTGCTGCCTTGGTCTTTGTTGACAATGCGGCCCGGGAAATATTCGGCCAGAAATATTTTACCGGTGATGATGTCGATGCCGCCATGAGCGCCTTCAATGAAGAGGTCATGACCGGCATCCAGGCGGTATACGAAAGGGAAGCCGTTGCTGCCCACACCGGTGGATATGACTTTCCAGCTCTAATTACTGCCATGAACAAAATTAAGAGTCTCATCTCCGAAAAATGCTCTACGGAGCAGACGTCATGACCATCCTCCCAGGCAGGATGGCCCCATACATTTTCTACACTTATTGAGGGGAGAGTATCAGACTATGCTTAACTCGAACTGCCTCAAATTTTTCGTTTTTTTGTCATTGACGGCCGCCCTTATTCTGCCGACCTATGTTTATTTTTTTCTGTCCCCACATTTTTGTCAGCTTATGATCGATAACACAGAAAAAGAGGCGGAAAGGGTTTGCAGCCATCTGGTTTCAGGCTTTATCCAGAGTAATAGGGACTTGACTCCTAAAGCGATTCAGAATCACTTTGAGAGTAACGAAACAAGAATTAAAAAAGATTTTCAGATCGAAAACTTCAAATTCTTATCCAATACCGGCCAGGTTCTCTACTCCTCAAATCATGCTGAAATAGGCGAGGTGAACACTCGAAACTATTTCAAAGAAATTATTGCCCAGGGAAACATTTATTCGAAATTGGTGGAGAAAGGCACCAGAACCCTCGAGGACGAAGTAGTCGCGGTTTCGGTGGTGCAAACCTATGTGCCGATTATGGCCAATGGCAAATTTAACGGTGCCTTTGAGATCTTTTATGATATCACCCCGGTTAAGGCTCGTTTTGACCAACTGATGGCCAAGGTCTATTCGGTACTTACCGTGATCGCCGGCGCGATGGTCCTGCTCATCTGTTTTAGTTTCTGCAAGGCCCGCAAGGCAATAATGGAAAAAAAGCTTCGCGACGACGAAAGGGAGCAAAATTTCCAGACAGAGGTGATCTTCAACAAACTCTTTCAGCTCTCCCTGATCAAGACATCATTGGAGGAAATTCTTGAAATCTTTATCTGTCACCTTACCTCCTTTCCAGGCATCTCATTGGAGCCAAAAGGCGCTGTCTTTCTGACCACAGAGAATCCCAAACCTTTGAAGCTTGCCGCCCAGCGGGGCTTAGACCCTGAGCTCCTATCTACATGCGGGAAACAGCTTTTCGGTGCCTGTATATGTGTGCAAACGACTGATACCGGCGAATGTTTTTTTTCGCAGGCAACCGGCAAGGAACACGATATCCAGCCGGTATACATGGCGCCCCACGGCCATCACTGTATCCCCATCTACTCTTCTCAAGGTGACCTTCTCGGTGTCTTTACCCTCTATCCAAAGGACGGCGAAGCA
>JBFFIS010000400.1:0-2449 GCA_041556375.1 Desulfurivibrionaceae bacterium
CCGCGTCTCCGATATTCTGGCCTACGTCAACCATGACCTGGACGACGCCATCCGGGCCGGCATCCTCGCGATCAACGGCGAGCTCAAGGATATTTTGAAGACTCTTGGTGAAAAGAACTCCCAGCGCATCTCCAATATGATTAATGACCTGGTCATGCGCACCAACAACAATGCAGACGGCCACCTGACCATGAGCCCGGAGATCCTCGAGGCCATCTCAGCCCTCCGCCTCTTTCTCTATGACAACGTCTACCGCACCAGCCGTGTCCATGACGACTTTAAGAAGGCCATGAAGATCCTCCGGGAATTGTACGAGTACTTCATGGTGGAGGACATCAAGCTGCCCTCCGGCGAGGTCTGGGGCGCCGAGATTAACTACCCGGCAGACACGCCGCGTCACCGGCGGGTCTGCGATTTTATTGCCGGCATGACTGACCGTTATGCCCTTGATTTATATACTAATATTTTCTTTCCCAAACCGTGGAGCGTCGTGTAGTGACTCACCCGACACTTTCTAACAAAAAACAAGAAAATGGAAAGCAGGTTTCGGAGCGTTTTTCACAGATTTACTCCGAGTCAGTTATCCTCAAAAACACAAAAAAACTTTCCTCCTTAGAGAATTAATTATATGGATACCAGCAGCCCCGAAACCCTGGCCAAGGCCTACGAATTTAAAGAAGTTGAGAAGCGGTGGTACGCCGCCTGGCAGCAGAATAAAAGCTTCAGCGCCACCATGGATCCGGAGCGTCCCAGCTTCTCCATTGTCATCCCGCCGCCTAACGTTACCGGCGTCCTCCACGTTGGCCATGCCCTCAACAACACCCTGCAGGACGTCCTCATCCGCTATAAGAGGATGATGGGCTATAACGCCCTCTGGGTACCGGGCACCGACCATGCCGGCATTGCCACCCAAAACGTTGTCGAACGCCAACTGGCCACGGAAAACAAGACCCGCCACGACCTGGGCCGAGATGAGTTCATCGACCGGGTCTGGCAGTGGCGCCAGGAAAAGGGCGGCACCATCATCAACCAGCTCAAGCATCTCGGCTGCTCCTGCGACTGGGAGCGCGAACGCTTCACCATGGACGAGGGCCTGTCCAAGGCGGTGCGTACCGTCTTTGTCCGCCTTTTTAAAGAAGGCCTCATTTATAAGGGCGACTACATCGTCAACTGGTGCCCGCGCTGTCATACGGCCCTGGCTGATGACGAGGTCGAGCACGAGGACAAGAAGGGCAAGCTCTACCATATCCGCTACCCCTTTGCCGATGGTTCCGGCCACGTGGTGGTGGCCACCACCCGCCCGGAGACCATGCTCGGCGACAGTGGTGTCGCCGTCCATCCTGATGACGAACGCTACGCCCATCTCAAAGACATCGGCATCAAGCTGCCGCTCACCGACCGCACCATCCCCGTGGTCTTTGACCACCACGTCCAGCGCGATTTCGGTACCGGCGCCCTCAAGGTCACCCCGGCCCATGACCGCGACGATTACGAGATCGGCCTCCGCCATTCCTTAGAGATCCTCAAGGTCATGGACGACTCGGGCAATATGAACGAGGCAGCCGGGGCCTATGCCGGCCTCGACCGCTTTGCCTGCCGCCAGAAAATAGTTGCCGATCTCGAGGCCCAGGGCTTCCTCGACCAAATCGAAGACTACGACCATGCCGTCGGCAACTGCTACCGCTGCCACACCGTGGTCGAGCCCACCACCTCCCTGCAATGGTTTGTGTCGGTAAAACCCCTGGCCGACAAGGCCGTAGCCGCGGTGCGCAAAGGCGACATCAACATCCACCCCAAGACCTGGGACAACACCTTCTACGCCTGGATGGACAATATCCGCGACTGGTGTATCTCCCGGCAGATCTGGTGGGGCCACCAGATCCCGGCCTGGACCTGCGACGACTGCGGCCACCTGATGGTGGAAGAGTCCGACCCCACCGCCTGTGCAAAGTGCAGCTCCACCAAGCTCAGCCAGGAGACCGATGTCCTTGACACCTGGTTCTCCTCGGCCCTCTGGCCCTTCTCCACCCTGGGCTGGCCCGACAGCACCGAAGAGCTGAAATTCTTCTACCCCACCTCGGTGCTGGTCACCAGTTTCGACATCCTCTTCTTCTGGGTAGCGCGGATGATGATGATGGGCCTCCATTTCATGGACGAGGTACCCTTCAAGGACGTCTATCTCCATGCCCTGGTCCGCGATAAACACGGCAAGAAGATGTCCAAATCCACCGGCAATGTCCTTGACCCTTTAGTGGTCATGGACGAGTACGGCACCGACGCCCTGCGCTACACGATGACGGCCTTTGCCGCCCAGGGCCGCGATATCAGGCTCTCCGAGGAGCGCATCGAGGGCTACCGCCACTTCATCAATAAGATCTGGAACGCCGCCCGCTTCAGCCTCATGCATATCGAGGCCTGCGCCCCAGAGGTCACCAAGGACGTCGAGCCC
>JBFFIS010000401.1:0-2418 GCA_041556375.1 Desulfurivibrionaceae bacterium
CATTGAGGCCGGCACCATGGATGGCGTCTATGTCGTCCCCCGTCAGGCCATCCGCGACAATGACCGGATCTGGGTTATTAGCGCCGACAACACCCTTGCCGTCCGTCAGGCCACGGTGAAGTGGCGTCGCCAGGAAGAGCTCCTGGTCAGCGTCGACCTGGGGCCGGGGGAAAAGGTTATTACCAGCAGGTTGCAATCTCCCTTGCCGGGGATGGCGCTGCGCCTGGAAAACAGCAACTAGATGATCATGGAACCGAAGACTCTTGCCGAAAAAGGCATATTGGCCTGGATGGTGCAAAACCATGTGGCCGCCAACCTGCTGATGATGGTTCTGGTCATCGGCGGCCTGATCGCTGCCGGCACTATCACCCAGGAGGTTTTTCCGGAGTATGATCTCGACATTGTTGATGTTTCGGTGAGTTATCCTGGTGCCAGCCCTGAGGAGGTCGAAGAGGGCCTGGTGCTGTCGATAGAAGAGGAGATCCGCGCCCTTGATGGCGTCGAGCGCGTGACTGCCGTGGCCGAGGAGGGGCAGGCCGCGCTTTCGGTGGAGTTGCTCACTGGGGTGGACGCCAATAAGACCCTGCAGGACATCAAGAGTGCCGTGGACCGCATCAGTTCCCTGCCCGATGACGCCGAGCGTCCCCTGGTCCGGTTACAGACCCGGCGCCGCGAGGTGCTGCGCCTCGCCCTCTTCGGCGACCTCGACGAACGCACCCTCTATGACCTGGCCAGCACGGTGCGCGAAGATTTGGTCGGTCTGGCCGAGATCACCCAGGTCGAGCTACGCGGCGTGCGCCAGCCCGAGCTCAGCATTGAGGTGCCGCAGCACATTCTGCGCTCTCTCGAGCTAACCCTGGCAGACATTGCCGACACCATCCGCCAGCGGGCCGTGGACGTGCCGGCTGGCGGCATCAAGGCCCTGGGCGGCGAGATCCTCCTGCGTACCACCGAACGGCGCGACTTTGCCAGCGATTTTAACAATATCGTCCTGATCAGCCGGGAGGACGGCACCGAGGTTACCTTGGGCGAGGTGGCCCAGATTCGCGAGGGGTTCAGCGACACAGACCGCGAGGCCTATTACAACGGCAAGCGGGCCGCCCTTATCTATGTTTACCGCACCGGCGACCAGACCCCCAAGGAGGTCTCCGAGGCCGTCCACGCCTATATGGACACCCTGGGTCAGATGCTGCCGGCCGGCATCGGCCTGGAGGCTTTCCGCGACCGCTCGGAACTCTATCAGGAGCGCCTCAACCTCCTGCTGGCCAATGGCACCTTCGGACTCATCCTGGTGCTGCTTATTCTCGGTCTTTTTCTTGAGGTGCGCCTGGCCTTCTGGGTTGCCATGGGGGTGCCCATCTCTATTATCGGCTCCTTTCTGATTCTGGCCGGTATGGGCGGTAGCATTAACATGGTCTCCATGTTTGCCTTTATTATCACTCTGGGTATCGTTGTTGATGATGCCATTGTTGTTGGTGAAAATATTTACTTCAAGCGCCAGCAGCCCGGTTTTGACCCGATCAGGGCCTCCATTGACGGCGCCCGTGAGATGGCCGCACCAGTGGCCATTGCCGTGGCCACCAATATCATCGGCTTTTTCCCACTGCTCTTTGTCTCCGGCTCCACCGGTAAGTTTTTTGCCATTCTGCCGGCCGTGGTCATCGGGGTCTTTGTCATCTCCCTGCTGGAGAGCCTTCTTGTTCTCCCTGCCCATCTCTCTTACGCCAGCAAACAGAAGGAGGGAGGGCTTCTGCAGGCCTTGGAGGTTGTTCCCGACTGGTTTAGTGCCCGGTTGGAACGGTTCATCGACCAGATTTTCAAGCCAAGCCTGCGCCTGGCCCTCAATTCCCGCTATCTCGTCGCCCTTTTGGCCCTGGCCATCCTGACGGTTTCCTACGCTTATTGGGACAGCGGTTGGATAAACTTTTCCTTCCGCCCTAATATTCAGACTGATAGTGTCGATGCCGAGATTGAGCTGCCCTTTGGCACCAATTTCAACGAGGTGCGCCGGGTTGCCAAGCTTGTCGAGGAGGGGGGCATGCGGGCCATCGCCAAAAACGGTGGCAAGGCCATCCTGGTGGGGGTAATGACCGATGTCGGCCGGCGGGGCGGCAATACGGCGGAGATTACCTTTAGCCTCGTGCCCCAGAAAGGCCGCAAGATAACGACCCGGGAGTTCAGCGTCCTGTGGCGTCAGGAGGTCGGCGACATTGCCGGCCTGGAAAAGCTCTTTTTTGATTATGTCGTCGGCCCGGGCGGCTCAGCGGCCATTAATGTTGAATTGACCCACCCTGACCCCCGCACCCTGGAACTGGCCGCCGCTGATCTGGCCCAGGCTATTGCCAACTTCAAGGGCGTCACCGATATTGATGACGGCTTTGCCCGGGGCAAGGCCCAGCTCGATTTTACCATGAAGCC
>JBFFIS010000402.1:0-2417 GCA_041556375.1 Desulfurivibrionaceae bacterium
CTCACCGGCATAAGCCTTGCCAGTTTTCTGGTTATTCATCTACTGGGTAATACGGCCATTTATTTCGGCGCGGCGGCTTTTAACAGCTATGCTGCGCATTTGCATGGTTTTGACCCGGCGCTTAAAGTGTTTGAGCTCATCTTGCTTGGTCTTTTCCTTATCCATATAGCCTTTGGTGGATCTCTCTTTGTGCGCAACAAGCTGGCACGGCCTAAAAGATATGAGATGTATAGATCCTCTGGCGGCAGTACCGCCGGTTCAGCCACCATGTTTTATACGGGGCTCATTGTCCTAGCCTTTGTCGTCTATCATTTCATTACTGTTTCCTGGATAAACCATTCTGTTTCCATCGCTGAGATCATACGATTTGAACTGCAATCACCTCTCGTGGCAGCATTGTATATTCTAGGCGTTGCCGCTCTCATGGTGCATCTCAGCCATGGTTTATGGAGCTTGTGGCAGAGTGTCGGGGCCAGTCATCCGGCCTATGATACCTATCTCCAACGTGGAACCCTTGGCCTTGCGGTTATTATTGGTGCTGTCTTTACCTCCTTTCCGGTTTTGGCCATGGTGTGGGATAATTTTCTCCGCTAAGGCCAGAGTCTGTTGTGACCGATCATTGTCTACTATAGAAATTATATCTAAGAGTTATTTATGAACCTTGATGCGAAAATACCATCTGGAAATCTTGCCGATAAATGGGATAATCACCGTTTTTCCTCAAAGCTTGTCAATCCGGCCAATAAGAGAAAGTACACTGTTCTGGTGGTTGGTTCGGGCCTTGCTGGAGGTTCGGCAGCCGCAACCCTTGCTGAGCTTGGCTATAATGTCACCTGTCTCTGCATTCAGGATAGTCCACGGCGGGGCCATTCCATTGCTGCTCAAGGTGGGATTAACGCCGCCAAGAATTATCAGAATGATGGCGACTCAGTCTTTCGCCTTTTTTATGACACGATTAAAGGCGGGGATTTTAGATCCCGTGAGGCCAATGTCTATCGCCTGGCCCAGGTCAGTAATAATATCATCGATCAATGCGTTGCCCAGGGTGTGCCTTTTGCTCGGGAGTATGGTGGCCAGCTGGCCAACCGTTCCTTTGGTGGGGCTCAGGTCTCACGTACCTTTTATGCCCGTGGTCAAACAGGCCAGCAACTCTTACTCGGGGCCTATTCCAGCCTTTCACGCCAGGTGAAGCTTGGTAAGGTGACCATGATTCCCAGGCGGGAAATGCTTGATTTGGTTCTTGAAGATGGCCACGCCAAAGGGGTTATCGCCAGGAATCTCGTCACCGGAGAAATTGAACGGCACGGGGCCCATGCCGTGGTGCTAGCAACCGGGGGCTATGGCAATGCCTTTTATCTCTCCACCAATGCCATGGCCTCAAATGTGACGGCGGCCTTCAGGGCCTATAAGCGTGGGGCCTGTTTTGCCAACCCCTGTTATGTGCAGATCCATCCAACCTGTATCCCGGTGCATGGGGATTATCAGTCTAAATTGACCCTGATGAGTGAATCCCTGCGTAATGATGGCCGGGTCTGGGTTCCGAGGAAAAAAGGAGATACCCGCCCGCCTGAGCAGATTCCTGAAGGGGAGCGTGATTATTACCTGGAAAATAAATACCCGAGTTTTGGTAACTTGGTCCCCCGGGATGTGGCATCGCGTAACGCCAAGATTCAATGTGACCTCGGCAAAGGCGTCGGCGAGACAGGCCTTGCGGTGTATCTTGACTTTGCTGACGCCATGCAGCGTGATGGTCAGGAAACCATCATGCGTAAATATGGCAACCTCTTTCAGATGTACGAAAAGATCACCGCCAGTAACCCGGTTACAACCCCCATGTCAATCTATCCAGCGGTTCATTACACCATGGGTGGCCTGTGGGTGGATTATAATCTCATGTCGACCATTCCTGGCCTCTTTGTCCTCGGTGAGGCCAATTTCTCTGATCATGGCGCCAATCGCCTCGGGGCAAGTGCGCTGATGCAGGGCCTTGCCGATGGCTATTTTGTTTTGCCGGCAACCATTGCCACCTATCTTGATGATTGCTCCTCCGATCCTGTCGTAAACTCAAGTGATGGTTTTACCGAGGCCGAAACGGCGGCCAAGACCAGACTCAACAAACTTGTGGGCTTAAATGGCAAGCGCACGGTGGATGATTTTCATAAGGAGCTTGGCCATCTGCTCTGGGATCATTGCGGTATGGCCCGGAATGCGGAAGGATTGAAAAAAGCGCTGCAGGAAATCCCTAAGATCCGCGCAGAATTCTGGCGGGATGTGAACGTAGTAGGATCGGCAGGCACCTTTAACCAGGTACTCGAACGCGCCGGACGGGTGGCCGATTTCCTCGAATTCGCCGAAACCATGGTGCTCGATGCCCTGGAACGGCGCGAATCTTGTGGCGGCCACTTCCGTGAGGAGAG
>JBFFIS010000403.1:0-2405 GCA_041556375.1 Desulfurivibrionaceae bacterium
CGCAACAGCTTGCTCTGCAGGTCCAGGGACATATCGCCGATCTCATCGAGAAAAACCGTGCCTTCGCCGGCAAATTCCAGTTTACCCTCCTTGGCCTGATCCGCCCCGGTAAACGCCCCCTTCTCATAACCAAAAAGCTCGCTTTCAAGGAGGGTGGAGACAAAGGCGGAACAGTTGATGGCCACAAAGGGCTGATCCGGGGCCGAGGCCTCATGGAGGATACGGGCCACCAGCTCTTTACCGGTACCGGACTCGCCGGTAACAAAGACTGTTATCCTGCTGCGGGCCACAAGGCCGATCTGCTTGTGGATATCGATAATTTTTGGGTCAGAGCCGATCATTTCCAAGGGCCTTTTCCTGCCAGAGGCCTCTTCGACACTTTGCACTGCCGCGCCTCGGGCCTTGAGCGCTTCCACCTTGGTGGCCATCCGCAAGAGCTCATCAAGATCCAAAGGCTTGCGCAGATAGTCAAAGGCCCCATCCCGCATGGCCTGAACGGCCTCGCTGTTTTCGCTATTGCCTGTCATGATGACGACGATCACCTCAGGCTGGCTGGCAAACATCGCCGGCAGGGCCTTGAGGCCGTGCTCATCGGGAAGATTGAGATCGAGAAGCACCAGGTCTGGAACCATCTCCTCCAGAGCCGCCATACCGTCGGAGACATTATGGGCCACCGCGACCTGATGATTTTCGGCCTTCAACTGAATCTCCAGGGACCTGGCCAAGGCCAGATCATCATCAATAATAAGAATTTTGATCATTATCCCTTAGTCCTTAAAAATAAGTGAAAAACAGGCACCCCCCTCGGGGTTGTTTTTTGCAAGAACCGATCCACCCTGGTAATCCATGACCTTTTTGACATTTGCCAAACCGAGACCGGTGCCAAGCTCCCGGGTGGTGAAAAAGGGTTGAAACAGCCTCTCCATCTGCTCTGGTCGCAGGCCAGGACCCTGGTCTGAGACACTTACTATTGCCACCGCTTCGCCACCAACAGGGCGGCCGGCGCTTATGGTGACGACACTGCCGGACTCTGACCACTGGATGGCATTGCCCACCAAGTTAACAAGGGCCCGACAAGAGTTCTCCCTGTCGGCATGAAAGAAAAGGTCCTGAAGGCCATCATCAACCTGAAGATCCACATGCTTTATGCCTGCCGCCGACTCGACAGTGGGCAGCACCTCAGCCATCAGCTCGGCAAAGGTGATGGGCTCCTTGCGAATATCCAGGGGTTTGCTGAACTGCAAAAGGTCATCAAACATACCTTCCAGACGGTCGACCTGCATAAGTGAGATAGAGGCCATCTCGCTATAGCCCTCGTCACCCTTGACCTTCCGCCTCAGGGCCTGAAGATTGATCTTGATGGAAGACAGAGGGTTACGCATCTCGTGCACCAGGCTTGAACTCATCTTGCCCAAGGTGCTGAGGGTGCTGCTTTGAATCATGGATTGCTGCTGCTTCTCCAAGGCATCCATCATGGCGTTAAAGGCCTCACCAACCTCCTGGACGTATTGCTCCTTAAAAGGCGGCAGACGCTCATTATTCTTGCCGGCACTAATCTGCCGAGCAACCCTGGTGAGCTCATCAAGGGGGGAGGCCAGACGTTTCGACAGGTTTTGAGCCAACACCACGAGGATAATCAAGGTACACAAGGCCGTCAGCACACCATAGAGAATATACTTCTCAAATTGTTGCAGGGTGCTGCCGACACCGAACTGGCTTATCAGCAACCAGTCAAACTCAGGGATGGGAGCGCTGATGAAGTAGACCTGTTCATCGTTACAATTGAGAATAGTGTGAACCTCCCAGGAGGGACTGTTCAACACCGGGGCCGGCACCTGATTGCCGACACAGGTTTTCTCTGCCGGCACCTGACCGGACAACGGCGACTGATAGAGAATCTTGCCCGCGTCGGAGGCCAGGATATACCTGCCGCCCTCATTAAGATCAGAGGTGTCGCCGAGTATTCGATCTAAAGAACGGCTGAGGTTGGCCTCGGCAACGATAAAAGCACCGACCTCGCCCTGCCGATCAAGCAAGGCCTGGCCCACCGGCAGAATGACCTCATTATTGCCATTGCGATACTCATCACCAACAACAAACAGGCCGCCGGGGGGCAGGAGTTTCAGGCGATAGGCCTCTGCAGGAGGGGGGACCTCCTCCTTGAACCCTTGCGGGTAGCGAACCAGTAGCGACCAATCGGGACGATACAGGCTTATGGAACGATAGGTAATATGGCCCTTGAAAAGCTTTTGGGCGGCGTGCAAAAAGACCTCTTCATCGCTGAGATCTTCCTTGCCGCCATCATCAAAGGCCAGGTGATAAAAATCCTGACGGGTGTGACTCACCCAGGTGCGCAGCCAGAGGAGGCGGGAGCGCAGGGAAAAGGCGAGATGCTCTTTTTCAAC
>JBFFIS010000404.1:0-2389 GCA_041556375.1 Desulfurivibrionaceae bacterium
ATTATTGTTGGCCAGGATCACCAGTCGTTCAATAAGGTTCTGCAGTTCTCGAACATTTCCCGGCCAGTCATAATTGCTCAAATACTCCGTGGTTTCATGTTCCAGCCTGATTTTTTTATCGTTTCTTTTGTTACTTGAGTCGAGGAAATGCTCCAGGAGCAAAGGAATGTCGCTTCGTCTTTCCCGCAGGGCGGGGAGATGCAGTGGAACGACATTCAACCTGTAGTAGAGATCGGCGCGAAACAGGCCATGGTCAACTGACTCCTGCAGGTTAACATTGGTGGCGGCAATGACACGGACATCCACGGTAAGCGTCCGTGTGCCGCCAATTCGTTCAAATTGCCGCTCTTGAAGGACGCGAAGGAGTTTGGCCTGCATAAGAAGCGGCATCTCGCCAATCTCATCTAGAAAGATGGTGCCGCCATCTGCCAGTTCAAAACGACCGGGTTTACTGGACGTGGCCCCGGTAAAGGCCCCCTTGTCGTGGCCTAGAAGTTCGCTTTCCAGGAGGTTTTCGGGAAGTGCGGCGCAGTTCACCTTGATAAAGGGGGCACTTCGTCTGGGGCTGGCCTCATGGATGGCCCGGGCCACAAGCTCCTTACCTGTTCCCGATTCGCCAAGGAGTAGGGCCGTTGCCCGGCTGGGCGCTACTTTTTCGATGGTCCAGAACACCTCCTGCATGGATTCCGAATTACCAATGATGTAATGGCGATTAAAGCGGCTGTGCAGTTCAGCCTTGAGTGATTTATTCTCCTCAACCAGCTTTTCTTCCTTTTTGATAATGGCGTTGTGGAGGACCAGAAATTGGCCTATGAGGGTGGCAACGATCTCCAGAAAGCTGATATCTTCCTCAAAGGAAACTTCTGGGCCAAAAAGTCTGTCAACACTGAGGATGCCAACGACCTTGCCCTCGGCCTTGACCGGCACACCAACAAAAGAGGTCTCTTCTTTGCTGATGACTGAACGAGCCCCGGTGCGATTTAAAAAGAGGGGTTCGCTATGGACGTCGGGTACAACACAGGGGTTGCCGGATTGGAAGATTTGCCCACAAATTCCCTCAGAGAGACCGTAAACCCCTCGTTTTTCCTCCTTAACACTGAGGCCATAGGAGGCGCGAATGGAGAGATGGCTCTTTTTGCCGTCCAGTAGAACCAGGGTGGCCCGCTCCATGCTGAGAATATCATGGAGAATTTGTAAGATACGACTTAAGGTGGTATCGAAATGGATGGCCCGGCCAATGGACTTACAGACCTCGGCCAGGGCCCTGATCTTCAGGGCTTCGAGATTGACGGCTTCTGCTGCTTGATATATGTTTCCCATATTGACCATCCCCTCTTATGTGAGGGGCTCCTTAAAGATATGTGGTGTTGTGGTATTTATGCTGCAAATATGGAACAGCAAGAAGTATACCAACTGAGAATATGCCAGATTTAGCGGGTTAAGAGGCTACGAGTGTACCTTTTTGTAGGGGTGTCCCCTTGTTTTTGTACAATTTTGTCGGATTTTTGAGTGTTGCGGGCTAACTTTTGCGGAAAAGTCGGGGCCTCCCCGGTTTTAACCTTGTTTTTTTGGCTTTGATCAGCATAAAATTAAACTTTGCTCCTTACCGCATGGGGTCGAAAAAGAACACGTTTTAAGGAACTTAAGGTTAGGAATGGCGAGGAGTGACAGTGGAAAAAGATATTGCGCATTTGCAGAGTGAGATCAAGTCCTTACAGAAAGCCCTGGTGGAGCGCGATGAGCAGATCGCCTCCCTGCAAGAGGATGGCGCGCGCTATAATACCCTTATTCGTAATACCTCGGATTTAATTCATAGCGTTACCCCGGATGGATCCTTTATTTTTGTCAATGAGGCGTGGAAGAGGACCCTTGGCTATAGTGATGAGGAGATTCAGAACCTCAAGTTGATGGATATCGTTGCCGAAGATTGCCGTGAAAAATGTGTCGTTGTCTTCGATGGCTTATTAAAAGGGGATGAGATTGAGCGCAATATGACAACATTACTGGCCAAGGATGGCCGGAGAGTCCAGGTCGAAGGCCGCTGCAATACAAGTTTTGAAGACGGCGAGGCCGTGGCCATGACCGGCATCTTTCGTGATATCAGTCTCCGTGAGGAACGTGATGTCGCCTTGAGGGAGAGTGAGCAGCGCTATCGGGATCTGTTTGAAAATACCAGTGATCTTATTCAGCTGGTGGCTCCTGATGGCAAGTTTCTCTATGTGAATCGGGCCTGGAAGAAGACCTTTGGCTATACCGATGCTGATGTTGAAAAGGGTTTGTCTATTTTTGACCTCATTGACCCGGATTGCCAGAAACATTGCGCCGAGACCTTTGCCAAGGTCGTGACTTCTCCCGAGGTCAATTATATTGATACGGTTTTCGTCAGTAA
>JBFFIS010000405.1:0-2361 GCA_041556375.1 Desulfurivibrionaceae bacterium
CCCTCAATCGCCATCCTCCTCTGCCGGCGGTAGGCTGCCTTCCTGGCCCGCACCTGCCAGCAAAGCAAGCCGGCAGGCCATGGCACGTTCATTTTCCGAGTCCCCTTCACCTTCTTCCCGAGATCGGCAAGATGTTCCTTCCCGCAGCTACAGGGGCGGACCAATTCTTGCGGCGGTCATCCTCCTCCTGTTATGCCTGGTGGCAATCTTCTGGTGGCCGGCAGAGGAGGCGCCGGTCTCCAGCAAATCTGGGCTTGAAATGGTGGGCCGGGAGAGTGCCGGGCCAGCGCTGGGTAAGCAAGAGCATGGCCTGGGCGTTACGGCCAAGCTGCCTGGTGCCAGCGAGCCCCAGGAGGATAGGCTGGCCGACCTGCAGGTCTCCGCAAAAGAGGCCCTTGTTGACCAGCCTCAGCTAACGCTGGAGGAGAGGCCCACTGAGATGGTACGGGTTGAAACCAGCGATTTTACCCTGACCATTGAGCGGCCGGCACCGCAGGATCAGGAGCAAGAGACCAGCGCCCTGCTGCCTGTTGTCGAGGAAGAAACAACAATAACCGGTGAGATGATTATCCATATCGTCGTTAAAAACGATACGCTCTGGGATATTGCCGAGAAATACCTGGGCAACCCTATCAAGTACGAGGAGCTTGCCCGGCTGAGCCGGATTCAGGATCCTCACTGGATCTATCCCGGTGATATTATCCGCATTGTTAAGAGAAACAACGGCGACCAGTAGTTGCTGCAGTGAGCTTGCCGGTTGGCCATGGGCCCCGGCCCTCCTTCGCTGGTATACTTCTTTTTTTAACTTGTATGAGCACTGAGGGAGAATCCCATGTCTGAAAAAATAGGTTTTATCGGCCTTGGCCTGATGGGGGGGCGGATGGCTGCCAATCTCATCAAGGCCGGCAACGAGGTCGTTCTTTACAACAGAAGTGTTGCCAAGGCGGAAATGTTGGCCGGAACCAGCGTCACAGTGGCTGCTACACCTCGGCAGCTTGGCCAGCAGGCACAGATTGTCTTTATGATGCTTACCGGTCCTGAGGCCGTTGACGCTGTTCTTTGGGGCGAGCAGGGCCTTGTCAGCGAAGGCGCCTGCTGCCAGACCATTGTCAATATGAGTACCGTGCCGCCGGTCTATAACAATGAGCTGGCTGGCCGCTTGCAGGAGAGAGGTGTGACCCTCCTTGAGGCCCCGGTCTCCGGTTCCACCGATGCGGCGGCCGCGGGTTCTCTGGTCATCCTCACCGGCGGCGACCCGGCCCAGCTCACCGCCATTTCTCCCTACTTACTGGCTATGGGCACCAAGTTGGTCCATTGTGGCGAGGTGGGTCGGGCAACGAGTATGAAGATGGTGATCAACCTGCTGTTGGGCATTATGTTGACTGGCCTGGGTGAGGCCTGTACTCTCGGGGAAAAATGTGGCTTCACGGCGGCGGAGGTCCTTGATACGGTGCTTGCCGGTCCCTTGGGCTGTGGTTTTTTTCAGGCCAAGGCCGATATGCTTAAGAAGGATGACTACCCGGCCGGTTTTCCGGTAAAGCACATGCTCAAAGATCTGGGTTTTATCGGCACCACAGCTGACGAGGCCCAGGCCAAGGTGCCCCTGGGTAGGACGGTTCGGGGATTATATGAACAGGCCATGGCTTTGGGTCTGGCTGATGACGATTTTGCCGCCATTAAGAAGGTTTTTGTCGGCTGATATTTTAGGGACGACACGCAGTATAACATTGAGGGAGATGAGTAATGTATGATTTTGAGTTTCATAATCCCACTCGGATTATTTTTGGTCGTGGCCAGGAGGAGAGTATCGGCCCGGTGCTCAAAGTCGCCGGCCATGCCAAGGTGCTGTTGGTCTACGGCAGTCAGTCGGTGCAGAAGTCAGGCCTGCTTGATCGAATCAAGCATAACCTGGAGCGCAGCGCTCTTTCTTTTGTCGAATGCGGTGGCGTGGTCTCCAATCCAGTTCTTTCCCATACCAGAAAGGGGGTGGAGCTTGCCAAGGCCGAGAAGGTCGATGCCATTCTGGCCGTGGGCGGTGGCTCGGTGCTGGATGAGGGGAAGGCCATTGCCGTCGGCGCCCTGGCAGCAGATGATGTCTGGCAATTTTTTATCGGCAAGGAGGTCACGGCAGCCCTGCCCATCTATACCGTGCTGACCCTGGCGGCCACCGGTAGTGAGATGAACGGCAACAGTGTCGTCACCAATGAAGAGACCAAGCAGAAGTATAATATCTCCTCGCCTCTGGTCTATCCCAAGGTGTCCATTCTTAATCCGCAGTTGACCTGCAGTGTGCCGCCTGATTATTCAGCTTACGGGGCGGTGGATGCCATTGCCCATGTCATTGAGGCCTATTTTACCAAG
>JBFFIS010000406.1:0-2331 GCA_041556375.1 Desulfurivibrionaceae bacterium
TAATTTTTTCGGCCACCAGGAGGATGACCGGGAGCATGTCTTAGAATTTATCGAATCCTATTTCAGCCAATACAACAAGCCATTCCCCCGTGATGAGCTGGTCAGCACCGCCAAAAAATGCATCATCACCTACGGCACCATTCTTCAGAAAGTTATGTTTCGCTATAAAATCGACAGGGAAGATATCACAGCCTATTCTCTCGGTCGCTTATCTGGTAAAATTGAAGTGAGAACGAGCAATCTCAGAAAGTACCGTGAAAAACTTTTCCCATCATAATCATCAAAATTTCATCTTCAATATGCGTCATGTATTGAAGGACGTTGAAGGTCAAGGCAAGCTATGGTATGAGAGGTCTTAATTTAATGACTCCCCTGACGTTCGGTTCAGGGTGCTATAATAATGAGGAGTATGAACATGGAAATATCTAAACTCGGTGACTGTATAACAGTAGACTACGAAGGCGTTCTCGAAAATGGTGATGTTTTTGAGTCAACCAAGCAGACGGGCGAACTTGAGTTCACCCTCGGTACTGCCAGCGTCATGATGCCTTTTGAGGAAGGTTTAATCGGAGTACCACTCGGTGACACAAAGGAGATCGTTATACAACCGGAGGATGCCTATGGCCTCGTGCAAGAGGAACTCATCCAAGAGGTGGATCGCTCTGTTTTCGGCGACAGGAGTGACCAACTCAAAATAGGTCTGGTCCTCCACCTCACCATGCAAAAGGACGGCGAAGACCAGAAAATCCCCGCAACCGTGACGGGGCTCACAGATGATAAAGTCACCGTTGATTATAACCATCCCTTAGCGGGTCAGACCCTGACCTACAAGGTGACCCTTAAATCTATCAAGGCTGGAAAAAGTCCTGTTGTCCATGTCCCAGGTGGAGATGTGGAAAACTTTAAGGGATGAAAATCATACTGACCATCGCCGGCTCTGACCCTTCGGGCGGAGCTGGCATTCAGGCCGATATTAAAACAATAACCTCTCTCGGCGGGTATGCGGCGGCGGCCATCACAACAATCACCTGCCAAAACTCCCTTGGGGTGCAACGGGTCGCCCCCCTTGAACCCGACCTCGTGCAACAGCAGATCGCCAGTGTTCTTGACGACAATACCGTCTCACATGTCAAAATTGGTATGACAGGCAGCAGCCAGATCATCGAGGCCATCCACAATAGCCTTGCCACATTTACCGGTGAAATCATCCTCGACCCGGTCCTCAAGGCCTCAAGCGGCACCTCTCTCCTTGATGATAATCCACAAGCCCTAACCCCCCTCCTGCAAAAAGCCACTGTCCTCACGCCAAACACCCATGAGCTCAGTCTTTTATCAGGACAGGACTGTCGCTCCAGAGTCCACGCCATTACAGCGGGCAAAGCACTCCTCACGACCTTTGCAAACCTCAGGGCAATCTGCCTCAAGGGTGGTCATCTCAACGAAGAAAAGGAGACGGTGGAAGACATCCTCCTGGAAAGAACCGGAGATGCCATCAGCGAAGAATCATTACAGCATAGGCGGCATCAGACCCGCAACAGTCATGGCACAGGCTGCACCTTTGCCTCGGCATTTACCAGCTTTCATCACCAGTATAATGATTATACAAGAGCCTTTACAGAAGCGGTATGGTATGTGGACGCCCTGCTGCAACAGGGCAAAGATGATCAACTTGGAGCAGGGACCGGTGGCCTTTGCCATTACCGGCAAAACAAGACCAGGGAGTAACCTCTCTTAATAGGTCATCCGAATCCGTTCACAATCTGGACAAACCCATGTGGGACCATTTGAAAGGCCCCAGAGATTCTCTTTAAAGCAAGGTTCACAGATCTGGAACCCGCAGGGGCAGTTAAAACAATAGCCCTGTTCCTCTTTACAACAATGACAGACATATTGTTTTCGGCGGCGCCTTTTTTTCTTTGTTCCATCGTCAGCCATGGGGCAAGGCATCCTCTAACCACTGTTCATACAAGGCCCCACACGCAACAAGGGGTGTGGCGATAATCTCTGGGACATCATAGGGATGACTGGCCACGAGAAGTTTTTCTAGTTGAGCAAACAATGCCATGCGACTCTTTAAGACAACCTGGTATTCATTGGCCTGCTCGATTTCACCCTGCCAACGATAGACACTCAAGATGGGCCCGGCAATCTGCACGCAGGCGGCCAAACCTTCGCCAACCGCCAGGTGAGCGAGGCGTGCCCCATCCTCTTCATGTTCAACGGTGGTCACCACCTGAATAAAATCACTCACCAACGGCCCCTTTTCCTTCAGGAATGGTTAACACGAATCGTGCTCCGCGACCACTGGGGCTATCAAGAACCTTGATAGAA
>JBFFIS010000407.1:0-2312 GCA_041556375.1 Desulfurivibrionaceae bacterium
AGTCCCCCCTCGAGGTATTCGAAAAAGCCCTTGCCCATGAAGAGACCGTCCCCTCCACCAGTGCCGACAAAGCCTGGCTCCCCGGCCACCTTGTCTAAAAATGTCTACTTTCTGGCCGGACTTCTGGCCCTGGCCATTGTCGTTATCGTCACCTACAGTCAGCAGGCCGGCGACCGGATGGTGACCTATTTTACCCCCCTCATTGATGCCACCATGGAGATCAAGCTGGAGGTCACGACCTCCCATCTCTTACTTGAGGAGATCGTTAATGATGATTCTGATGCGGGGCTTGACGCCGTCTTGGCGCATCTGGATAATGCCCTGTGGTACGGCAATGCCATGCTTGCCGGCGGACGTAATTACGAGGGCACCTTTCTCCCTTTGGTTGAACCGGACTTGCGGGCACGGATAACAGAGGTCATGGACTCCCTTGAGAGGTTTAAGGTCCTGAGCCAAAAGCGCCTTGCTCTGTCTCCAGAGACTGGCCTGGCGAGTATTCTCCCGCAGGAGTATCACACCCTCTTTCATGTCCTGATTGACCAGATGGATGCTGTGGAGACCGCACTCCAGAAAACTATCGGTTCTGATCTGAACAACTACCATAGTGTTCAGTATTCCCTTCTGGCAATTCTTCTTCTGCTTTTTGTGACTGTCAGCGCTGTTTTTTATGTCGATGAAAAGAGGCGGAGGTTTGACGTCCAGGCCTTGAGCTTTCAGGAGAGATCGCTAGCTGCCGAAAAAGAGCGTTTGAGTGTAACGTTGCGCAGTATCGGTGACGGCGTTATTACCTCCGACATTCATGGCAATCTGGTGCTGATCAATAAGGTCGCCGAGAAATTGACGGGCTGGAGTCAGGCCGAGGCTTACGGCCGCCCGGTGGCAGAGGTTTTTCACATTATTAATGAGAAAACAGGCGAACTCTGTGAGAGCCCGGTGGAAAAAGTCCTTGAACTTGGTAAGATCATCGGCCTTGCCAATCATACGGCTCTTATCTCCAAAGATGGCGTGCAGCGTAGTATTGCTGATAGCGGCGCCCCCATCCGTGATATGGACAGTAATATAATCGGCACGGTTCTGGTCTTCCGCGATGTCACCGACGAGTTGAAGATGGAGGAGGAGGTTCTTAAGGTCAAAAAGCTGGAATCAATCGGCATTCTGGCCGGTGGCATTGCCCATGACTTTAATAATATCCTCTCCGCCATTCTCGGTAATGTCAGCCTGGCCGCCCATCTTGCCGGTTCAGGTCACAAGGTCCAGCCCTTGCTCCTCGAGGTGGAAAAAGCCTCCAGGCGGGCGGAGAAGTTGACAAAGCAGCTGCTAACCTTTTCCAAAGGCGGTGACCCGGTTAAGGAGAGGACCCCTATTGCCGGCTTAATCCGTGAATCTGCCGATTTTGTCCTCCATGGCAGTTCGGTATCCTGTGCTTTTGCAATACCAGACGACCTCTGGCTGGTGGAGGCTGATCAGGGCCAGCTGGGGCAGGTAATCCAGAACCTGGTTATTAATGCCCGTCACGCCATGCCGGAAGGGGGCAAGCTGGAGGTGAACTGCTGCAATGTTGAGGATATTGTCGCTGAAACCAACCTCAGCATGCACCGGGGTAGGTATGTCAAGATCGCCATTGTCGATAGAGGTGTCGGCATTCCGGAATCTATCATCGATAAGGTTTTTGACCCGTTTTTCTCCACCAAGCAGGAGGGCAGCGGCTTGGGTCTGGCAACCTGCCATTCCATTGTTAATAAGCATGATGGTCATATTTTGGTCGACTCGGAACCCGGCAAAGGCACGGTTTTTACAATTTTTCTGCCGGCGGCAAAAGACCAGAATCGGCCTGACTCCAGTCCTGCACAGATGGTGGTGAAGGGCAAGGGCAGCGTCATGGTCATGGATGATGAAAAGATTGTTCGCGCTGTGGCTCAACAAATGTTGAGCCATCTGGGCTATGAGGTCGAGGTGGTCGAAAACGGCGAGCAGGCCATCGCCCTTTATCAGCAGCGGCTGACGACAGATAAGGCCATTGATGTGACTATCATGGACCTGACCATCCCCGGCGCTATGGGTGGTGAAGAGGCGGCCAGAAAGGTTCTCGAGCTTGATCCCCAGGCCAAGATTATTGTCGCCAGCGGCTATTCCAATGACCCGATCATGGCCCAGTGTCACCTGTATGGCTTCAGGGCAGCGGTCAGTAAGCCCTTTGACCTTAAAGAACTGAGTCAGGCCTTGAAAAAGGTTCTTTGTTGATCTTGTTCTCCATCTCCACAAAAAAGGCCGGGGCACCTAAGATGCCCCGGCCTTTTTTGTGGAGATGGAGA
>JBFFIS010000408.1:0-2310 GCA_041556375.1 Desulfurivibrionaceae bacterium
AAGGTCGGCGATCTTGAAAAGGCTGTTGAGCAATACGAACGGGCTGTAAAATTGTTTAAAGATGCAAAAAAACGTGCCCTCACCCGTCAGAAGATTGAAGAGGCACAGGGGGATCATGAATAAGTTTTACTCGTTCCCTTTGCAGGCAGTTCTGATCGTCTTTCTCCTGTTCTTTTCTGGGTGTACCTACTTCCCGGATCTCCACCCCATTTCAGAAACGGAAAATCAGGCGGTCCGGGATCGTTTTAAAGAGATGATCGCCGGGCAGAAGGAGTGTCATTGTTGTTTGGATGGCGCTGTGAAGGCCCGTTTTGAGAATTTTTTCTATACGGGATCGGTTGAAGGGTACCTGCAGGCCATGAGTTCCTCCTATCTGAAGTTTATGGCCTTGTCCCCCTTGGGACAGCCCCTCATTGTCCTGACCAGTGATGGTGAGTCCTTTCAATATGTGGATGTGGCCAAACAGACGCAGTACACAGGATCGGTCACAGGGAAAACCTTTCAAAAATACGCCCCTGTGGGGTTTAGCCCTGAATTCACCTATTACTGGTTTACCGGCAAATTACGGCCCGGTGAGGTGAGTATTGCCCTTACCAGTCGAGCCAATGGTGGTGAGCGGTATTGGATTGAGCTGTATTATAATGATGGGCGTAAGGACATGGTTCTTTTTGATCCTGTGACCCTGCATCTCTACCACCACTTAGTCTATAACTCGGATGATGAGGTGATCCTTGAGATTCTCTATGACGATTATGGCCCGAAGAAATGCAGTTTGCCACGTTCAATAAAAGTCACATCTTTAACTATGAATTCGACCCTGGCCATGCAGCTTGATGATCTTGTCGATAAAGTTTCATTGTCCCGTGGCGATTTTTCCTATACAGTGCCATCTACTTTTAAAAAGGAAGTTGTCGAGTAGGGTGCAGCTTTTCGTCTACTCAATATTTAATGCCCAGCTTCCTTTACCCCTCTTTTTTAGACCCTTTATAAAATAAAAAACGTGAATCCAGAACAATACCTCCCCCTTGTCCGTAAGCCCAGCCGCTATAGTGGTAATGAGTTTAATGTCGTCGTTAAAGATCATGCCACGGTTGCCTGTAGTGTTCTTTTGACCTTTCCTGATTTATATGAGATCGGCATGTCCCATTTGGGTTTGCAGATCCTCTATCATATTCTCAATGATCGCCATGATGTTGTGGCGGAACGACTCTATACCCCTGATACCGACCTTGAGGAGATGTTGAGGGAGCATGATGAGCCTCTCTTTAGCCTTGAAACCAGATGTGCCCCCAAGGATTTTGATGTCCTGGCCATAACCTTGCCCTATGAGCTTTGTTATACCAATATCCTTACGGTACTGGATTTGTCGGCCATTGCCTTTTATGCCAAGGACCGGGGTGAGGATGATCCTTTGGTTATTGGTGGTGGGCCTGGCGCCTTTCATCCTGAACCTGTGGCCGATTTTTTTGATGCTATTTTGCTTGGCGATGGTGAGGAGGCGGTACTCGATCTTGCCGATCTCATCATTGAGGCCAAGGCCAAGGGCTGGTCGCGCCAGGAGACGCTTGAGGCGTTAACCAAGATTGAAGGCATGTATGTCCCTTGCTTTTTTGAGCCCCGTTATGACGACGGCATTTTTGCCGGAATGACCGCAACTCTGGAAGGGTATACCCAGGTGCGCAGGCGCGTACTTGCCGGATTTGATCATCAGAAACCGGCAACTCCCCTGGTGCCGGTGGGCAAGGTTGTCCATGACCGTTTGGGGATTGAGATCGGCCGAGGCTGTACCCGAGGCTGTCGTTTTTGTCAGGCCGGTATGATCTATCGCCCGGTTCGGGAACGTACCCCTGAGCAAATTCTTGAGATTGCGGAGAAGGGTATAGGGACCACCGGTTTTGAAGAGCTTGCCATGCTGTCGCTGTCCACCGGTGATTATTCCTGCCTTGGCCCGGTTTTGATGAAGCTCATGGATACCTATGCCGAGAAGCGGGTGTCGGTATCCATGCCTTCCATGCGGGTGGGGACGCTTACCGAAGACATCATGAACCAGATTAAACGGGTGCGCAAAACAGGGTTCACGGTGGCGCCTGAGGCGGGGACGGATCGGTTGCGGGAGGTGATTAATAAGGGCATCACCGAGGAGGATCTGCTGACCACCTGTAATGCGGCCTTTGGTCTGGGCTGGAAGCTCTTGAAGTTCTACTTCATGTTCGGCCTTCCCACTGAGACCTGGGATGATATTGAAGCCATTGCCGAGCTTGCCCATAAGGGCCTTAAGGCGGGTTCTGGGCCTGGGCGGAAAATCACCGT
>JBFFIS010000409.1:0-2305 GCA_041556375.1 Desulfurivibrionaceae bacterium
ATGGCGCTTTGGTTTGTCAACAATGATGTGTTCGCCGTTCGTTTTTTTAACGGGCAAAGGCTGCGCCCACAAATACGCAACCTCTTGAATAAACGTTTTTTCTCATACGACAACCAATCCCCAACGGCCACCATAACCCTGTTTTTTGGGGCCGTCCAATAAGTGCCAAAACAGCCGATATGAATCCCTATTCATTATCTCTTGACACCCCCCCCCATTCCTGTTAGACACTTTAACTTCGTAATCCGCTATATCCTGTGCCACCGGGCACATGAGAGGTTAAAAGCGGCGTCTGCCGCTCAGTGTTATTTACCTAATTTTTTGATGGAGGATCCCATGAGTGATCATTTAACTGCACCTGACGGTCTTGAAGTAGCCCGCACCCTGGATGCTAAAGGCCTGAGCTGCCCAATGCCTTTGCTGCGCACCAAAAAAGAAATCGACAAAATCAATACCGGCGACATCCTTGAGATTCTCGGCACTGACCCAGGTTCTCGCAACGACCTTCCTGGCTGGTGTTCTCGCTCAGGTCATGAATACCTCGGAGAGAAAGAAGATTCCGGTTTCATTCGTTTCTATCTGAGAAAGCAGTAATTGAAACCCCTCAATCTGAGTTAACGGCATATTCACCCCTGAATATGCCTTTTTTTTCTTTTTTATTCTGGAGGATAAAATGGCAAAGAGTATTGGTATTTTTGTTACGTCTCCACAGCACATGCGCCACGTTATGGGCGTCACCGAAGCTGCTGTTGCTAAAGGCGCCAAGGTAAAGGTTTTCTTTACCTGGTTTGCGACCCACCTCACCAAGTGCAGCGCTTTTCCTAAGCTCTGTGCCATGGACGGTGTCGATGTTTCCATCTGCGTAGATAGCTACAAGAAGGCTGGCTACGACATTGAGGACATCCCGGAAGGTCTTGACAGCACCAAGATGGCCACACAGGCTCAGCATGGCGCTATCATCGAAGACTATGACTGCTACCTGACCTTATAAGGAGAGAACAATGTCTAAAGTATTTTTCTTAATGCCCAGCAGGGAATATACCCTTGATGGTATTCGTTCCGCCCTTGGTCTTGCCGTAGAGAACATGTATGCCTATGGCTGTGTTATGTATAACGACATGACTGATCTCGCTGTAAACGAGAAGGACATGAAAGAGTACCATATGGAAAACGTTGAATGGCTCCGTGACATGGAAGGCGACTGCTTCACCCTGCCTGAGTGTAACGCTGAGAATTTTGGCCTCACCCAGACTAACCTGGAAGAACTCGGCCAAAAGCTTAGGGAAGTTGAATACATCATTCCCTACGGCATCATGAGAGCTGACAAAAGCTAAGACCTGTTAACCTTAATACGGAGTTATCAAGATGAAAATCTTACACGTAATGCGGTCCGCTGAGATCAACGATGATGTCAAGAAGCTCAAAGAGATCGTTTCCGCTGATCGCGAAAATGTCGAGTTTGACCTTGCTGTTGACGCTCCAGACTACGCAAAGCTTGTTGATATGGTTTGGGAAGCTGACCAGACCATCTGCTGGTGGTAATTCACTCGCCTTAGCAGATATATCAAAATAAAAAAGGGGGCCTGGGCATTATGCTCACGCCCCCTTTTTTATTTTCAGAGACCACCTTTTTTCCCTTCACTTCACTCTACATTTCGGACATAATTCGTTTCGATCAGCTTTTTGCACCTTTCTTACTCAGGGTCTCTATGCCTCAGTCAGATGAAGTTGTCTTATCCATTCTCAATACCATTAAGGAGATTGATCAGCTTAATGATATTGATATGATCTTGGACCGCATCCTCTTCGAGGCCCGCAGCCTCGCCAATGCCGATGCCGGCTCCATCTTTTTGTCCCAGGGCAAGAGCCTGGTCTTCAACCTTGTCCAGAACGACAGCCTCTACGGCAAAGAGGGCAATCGCGCTGTCCAATACACCAACCTCAGTGTGCCCTGTACCAACGCCTCCATCGTCGGCCATGCTGCCCTCTCCGGCGAGATCATCGCCATTGACGACGCCTATAACTTGCCTCCACACCTGCCATGCACCTTCAACTCATCCTTTGATGAAGAATTTTCCTACCGGACGGTCTCCATCCTGGCTATCCCGCTCCACTCCTTCAACAAGCAGATTGTCGGAGTCATGCAGCTTATTAACGCCCAGGATGACAACAAGTGTCCCATCCCTTTCTCAAAAAAGATACAGACCTACCTGCAGCTTTTTTCCAATAATGCCGCCGTCGCTATCGAACGCGGTATCATGAACAGAGAGCTCATCCTGCGGATGGTCAAGATGTCTGAACTTCA
>JBFFIS010000410.1:0-2290 GCA_041556375.1 Desulfurivibrionaceae bacterium
GCCAGCAGGCCATCCGGCGAGGTCAGGGCGACATTGCCGTACATGGTGGAGTTGTCGATGGCCAGGATGAGCGGTTGGCTCCAGCTGATATTTCTCTTCACATGGGCCATGATCAGCTGGTGAGCATGCGGAGAATATCATTGTAAAAGGCAAAGACCATGAGGCTGACCAAAAGGACAATGCCGATAAGCTGCAGCTTCTCCTGGAGCTCGCGGGTCAGGGGTTTGCGGCGTACCGCCTCCATGGAGAAAAAGACGAGATGGCCGCCGTCCAAGACCGGGATGGGCAGCAGGTTTAAGATCCCCAGGTTAACGCTTAAAAAGCCCATGAAGTAAAAGAAGTCAAGCCAGCCTGACTGCAGCTGCTTGCCGGCAATCTGGGCGATGAGGATGGGGCCGCCGATCTCCGAGGCCGGGATAATGCGCTGCATCATCTTCCAGATGCCAAGCAGGGTCTTGCGGGTCATCTCCACCGTCTGATCAAAACCGGCGCTGATAGACTGGCTGATTGTCGCCGGTTCGAACTCAAGGTTCATGTCCCGGGCAATGCCGAGGCGAAAGCCCTGGCCGGTGACTTCGCCAAACTCATTTTTGATGTCCACCTCTTCCGGGGTGGCTTCGACGGTAACGTTGTCGCCGTTTCTCTCGACGATAATCTGCAGGGTTTTACCTGCCGAGCCGGTGACAACGTGATAGACCTCGGACCAGTCGGTGATTTCCTGATCGTCAATCTGTTTAACGATGTCGCCGGCCACGAGCCCGGCCCGGGCCCCGGCCCCGTCTGCCGTGACTTCGCCGATCATGGTTGAGGGACCAAGGATGGGCAGGCCGACGATGATGAAGATGGTGCTCAGCAGAAAGACGGTAAAGAGCAGGTTGGCGGCCGGTCCGGCAAAAACAATGAAGAAACGCTGCCATACCGGTTTATGGGAGAAGGCGCGGGCCTCATCGATGGGCGCCACCTCTTCATCGATGTTTTCACCGGTCATTTTGACAAAGCCGCCCAGGGGAAAGGCGCTGACCACGTATTCGGTCTCGCCAATCCTCTTGCCGATCATCTTGGGGCCAAAGCCCAGGGAGAACTTGAGGACCTTGACGTTAAAGAGCTTGGCGATGATGAAGTGGCCGAATTCATGGACGAAGATAAGGATTCCGAGAACAAAGATAAAGGCAAAGGCTGTGGTCATAGGAGCTGCACGTTGGTTTAGTTAGAAAAAGAAAGCGCGTAATTATATATAGATGCTTTATTTAGGTGGAGAGTTCCATGTTATTTGCCTGTGTCTTCAGCACCAGGATGCCAGGCGGGCGTGTTCACCGGAAAATCCGGGCGTCTATGCCACCGGCACTTGGGGGCCGGGGAGATCAAGGCCTCGTTTTTGTAGGCTCCTCATCTCTAAGGCCTCCACCACCGATTCTGCCTGCATACGGGCCGAGAGGTCAGCCTGCAGTACGGTCTCAACATCTTTAATTTCCTTGGTGTCGTGGCGTTCCAAGGTCTCGGCAACCACCAGGGCAATCTCCGGGAACCTGATTTTGCCGTCCAAAAAGGCCTCGACAGCGATCTCATTGGCGGCGTTCAGGGCTGCCGGCAGGGTGCCGCCACGCTGGCAGGCCTGGTAGGCCAGCTTCAGGGCCGGGAATCTCTTAAAGTCAGGGGCGTGAAAGCTGAGGTCGCCGGCCTTGATGAGGCTGAGACGGGGCAGATTGATCCGCAACCTGTCTGGGTAGGAGAGGGCGTAGGCGATGGGGATACGCATGTCCGGCACACCCATCTGCGAAATCACCGAGCCGTCAATATACTCCACCATGGAGTGGACGATGGACTGGGGATGGATGACCACCTCAATGTCCTCAACCTTGATGTCAAAGAGCCAGCGGGCCTCGATGACCTCCAGGCCCTTATTCATCAGGGTGGCGGAGTCGATGGAAATTTTACGGCCCATCGACCAGTTGGGGTGGTTCAGGGCCTGCTCCGGGGAGACGTCCCACAGCTCTTCCATGCTTTTTTCACGGAAGGGGCCTCCTGAGGCGGTGAGGATGATCTTGTGGACATCCTGGCGCTGGCCGGCGGCCAGGGCCTGAAAGATGGCATTATGTTCGCTGTCAATGGGCAGAACATTGACCTTGTTTTTGCGGGCCGCCGTCATCACCAGATCACCGGCCATGACCAGTGTTTCCTTATTGGCCAGGCCGATATGCTTGCCGGCCTCAATGGCGCTTAAGGTCGGCAGCAGGCCGGCGGCGCCGACAATGGCAGAAACCACGGTGGCGGCCTCTGGCAGGGTGGCAAC
>JBFFIS010000411.1:0-2279 GCA_041556375.1 Desulfurivibrionaceae bacterium
GGTAATCACGGCGATCAGCATGTCGAGAAACAGGGCCCGGCCCATAATAAAGAGGACAATGGACAGGATGGCGGCAATGGGCACGGTGATAAACCAGGAACCGAAGATGTTGCGGGTGACATCGCGGTCGATACCGCCGAAGCCACGGGCCAGGCCGATGCCCATGATGGCCCCCACCAGGGTATGGGTGGTGGAGACGGGCAGGGCCATGCGGGTGCACATCAGGACGGTGGCCGTGGCGGCGATATCGGCAGCGACGCCGCGGGAAGGGGTGATCTCGGTGATTTTGGTGCCGACGGTGGTCATAACCTTATGGCCGTAGCTGGCAAGGCCAAGGACAATACCGCCGCCGCCCAGGCAGAGAACCCAGGTGGGAACCCCGACCTTCATGCTGACATCGCCGGTCTGGAGAATATTGACAATGGCGGCAAAAGGTCCCACGGCATTGGCAACGTCATTGGCTCCGTGGGCAAAGGCCACCGAGCAGGAGCTGATAATGACCAGGGGAACAAAGACGGACTCCACGGCCTCAAGCTGTTTGGAGATCGACAAGTCCCGTTTATCCTGGAGCTTGGCCTTGACATAAAAGCGTGAGACGATGGCGCTGAAAAGGGCCAGGCCAACGGCTATGACCAGCGACATATCGTCGGTGAGCCAGGGGATATTGCCGATGACATGCTTGAGTCCCTTATAGATCGTGGCCAGGCAAACAACAAAGATAAGGAGAAAGACAATGGCCGGGGTGTAGATAATGGCGGCCCGGGCCGGCCGGGTCCGACCAAGGATATGGCGGGAGATAAATTTAAAGAGGATAAAGGCGCAGACACCGCCGACCACAGGTGAGATAAACCAGGAGGCGACAATCTGGCTCATCTTTGTCCAGTTCACCGCCTCAACACCGGCGGCGACAATACCGAAACCGGCGACAGCACCGACAATGGAATGGGTGGTGGAGACTGGCATGCCTATCATGGTCGCCGCATTGAGCCAGATGGCGGCGCAGAGCAGGGCGGCAGCCATGCCGATGACAATGATGGCCGCGGCCTCGCCTTCACGCAGGCCCGGCAGGTTGACAATCATAGAGGGATCAACGATTCCCTTACGCACCGTATTGGTGACATGGGAGCCGACCAGGACAGCTCCGGCAAACTCGCAGATGCCGGCCAGGATAACGGCCTGCTTGATGCTGAGAGCCTTGGAGCCCACGGCATCGGCCATGGAGTTGGCCACGTCATTGGCGCCGATATTCCAGGCCATGTAGAGGCCGATTACTGCTGTAATCCCTATAATGAAAACCGTTATATCCATATATGCAATCAGGACTGGCCCCCTCTCCCAAAGAGTTCAGCCCGCCTCCCTTCTAAAAATTTAAAAACTGATGGTCGTTGTTGGCCGAGCTTCTACTTATGGAGCATGGCCCTCAGGAAATCGCCGGCATTTTCCGCCTCATTGGCAATGGCGGAGAGTTTGAGGAGCATCTTCTCGTAGAACATAATATCGATGGGGCCGACCTCGTTTTCCAAATCATAAATGGCCATGGAGAGTTTGCGGGCCAGCTTGTCGGCCTTCCACTCTTCTTGGCCGAGATTATTGATGAGTTCGAGGACCATCCGTGCTTCAGCTCCGGAAAAGGAAACCTCGGCCAGGTTCTTAAACTCAACGGCAGCAGTAAGCAGGGTACCGCTGACCTGAAAAATCTGGATGACAAAGTCCATGAACTTTTCATGGAGATCCGGGTGGAGCCTGGTCTTGCGGATCGTTAAAATAACGGAAAAATCTTCGGCATAATCGGCCATTTTTTCCTGGCACTGTAAAAAGCCGTCAAGCTCTTCCCGGTTCACTGGCAGAAAGTAGCGACGGGGTAGATGATCGCGGATATCGTGTTTGAGCTGGTCCGCCTCATACTCCGTTTTCGAGACCCGGTACTGCAGCTCGTTGAGCCACTCCCAATCTTCGGCAATAAGGGCCTCGATCATCGGTTTTACAAGCTCTACACACTCGTGCACCTTGCGGGCATGGTCAACGAGATGACCAATGGGGGAGTTCCCCAGCAAGTCTCCAATAATTGTCATGAGCACACTCCTAAGTTGTATTCTCCGGTCACAGGTAAACGGCGCAACACTACTTCAGCTCCGGGGCAAAGTCAATGTTGATCCGGAAAGTGTTAACCTCTTGAAAAAACGAATTTTATTTTGAATTAAGCGACGAAGGATAAAAAAAGATATCCCTGTTGATGATATCTTTTAATGGTAGCATAACATCGCTTAAAAAGGGTAGAA
>JBFFIS010000412.1:0-2257 GCA_041556375.1 Desulfurivibrionaceae bacterium
GCCCTGCTCCACACAAAATAGAGCCAAGTTTTCAATATCATGAAAGATGTTGGCATGATTCTGACTGGTTGGAATGACGCAATCGGCCTTGATGATATGTCCGGTGTCGTCAAATTCAAGACAGTGATAGAGAATGCCCCGGGGAACTTCCACCGCCCCGACCCCAATGCCGGCCTTCGGGGTTACCTCCTGACGTTCCGAGCCATAGTCATTACCGAGTATGGCATCAATGAGAGCGATGGAATCCAGTACCACCTGCACACATTCCACCACCTGGGCGACGTTATTCATAAAGGGATTATGATTGACGGGGCTGAGTCCCAGCAGGGTCGCCACGTCCTTTGCCGTTTGCTGCAGTTGCTTATAATTATTGTTGAACCGGGCCAGGGCACCGACGGCCAACGATTTACGGCTGAGCTTACTGAGCTTTGAGGTGGAGTACTCATCCATATACTCATTGGTCATGGCGAGGTAGTCGTTTTCGGGTTTGATCACACCGTCGCTTGAGATGAGGTCGCCACCAATAAAGGGGTAGTCGTTTTCGCCTTTAAGGGAAACAAACTCGGTCTCCCGGCTGAAGCCTGGGATGGTAAAGGACTTGAATAACTCCGCAGAGGAGGTGAGATCAGCAAGGCAAGCCTTGAGGCGGGATTTGAACTGCTGCAATTTATACTTATCCGGTAGCATGGTGAAGCCGCCCACCACGGTGCGGGTGGGGTGGAGCCGGCGGCCGCCAACCTCATCACAGATATCATTGGCCAGCAGTTTCAGGCGCAGGGCCCGTTGCACCACGTCCGGGTGAGACTGGGTGAGGGGCAGGACGGAGCCGACACCGAGAAAATCCGGAGCGGCAAGAAAGTAGACGTGGAGGATGTGGCTTTGCAACGTCTCCATATGTTTGAGGAGGGTGCGAAGTTGGGCGGTCTGGGTGGATGGGACCATGCCGAAGCCGTTTTCCACGGTACGGATGGAGGCCAGGGTGTGACCGATGGAGCAGATCCCACAGATCCGGCCGCAGATATAGGGGGCGTTCTCATAATGCTTGCCCACCAGCATGGCCTCAAAGAAACGTGGGGTCTCCACCACCTCCCAGCGGGCCTCTTTGACCTGACCATCTTTAATGGTAATCTTGATATTGCCATGGCCTTCAACCCGGCTGAGATGTTTGACATCGACATTACAGGTTAGCTTCATGATCACCCTTCCTCCCTACGTAATTGCTCAACCGTTTGCCTGAAACCGCCAAAGCATTCCAGTCGGTCCATCACGCGTTCCATGGGGATCTGCTTTTCCACACAGATGGCCATGAGTTGCTCGATGTTTGCGGCCGGTGCCGGGCCACGACAGCCCCAACAGCCCAGACGGTTGCTGGGACACCAGGCGTCGCACCCCGCCCTGGTTATGGGTCCGAGGCAGGGTTCGCCCAGATCAAAGAGGCAGATGTTTTCCCTGGCCTTACATTCCATGCAGATTGGATATTTCGGGTGGTTGATCGCCTTACCGAGGATGAGGTTGGTGACGATATCCTCCACTTCCTCCTTTTTGATGGGACAACCGTAGATCTCCAGATCAATATCGATGACAGCACTGAGCGGTTTGGCCTCCTGGGTGTCGATGGGATGGTCGCCGTACACCTCCTTCTTCACCCACTCCAGATCATTGAAACGGTTTTTAAGCTGGTTGACCCCGCCAAAGCAGGCACAGGAACCGAGGGCCACCACCAGGCTGGCATTCTTGCGAATGGTGAGTAAGCGCTGTTCTTCATCCTTTCTGGTGATGGATCCTTCGACAAAGGCCACGTCGTAGTCATCACTCTTCTCGGTCATACCCTCGCGGAAGGTGACAATCTCCACCATGGAGAGAAAATCCAGCAGGGTGGCCTCGTTATTGAGAAGCTGGAGCTGGCACCCTTCGCAGGAGCTTAACTCAAAGAAGGCAACCCGTGGTTTTGCAACATCAACGCCAAGAAACGTTCGTTTTTCACTCATGTTGTCTCCTTAAATGGCCTCCTGAAGATTTAAAACCGACCAATAATCAAACACCGGCCCCTTGAGGCAGGTGTAGGTGGAGCCGATATTACAGCGACAGCATTTACCCTTGCCGCAATGCATCCGCCGTTCAAGGGAGACAAACATCCGCTGCATGGGAAGACCTTTTTCACTCAATCGTCTGCAGACAAATTTAAACATCACAGGCGGGCCGCAGACAATGGCATAGGTTCTGTCGGGCGGAAAGCGGATATCCTCTAAAAGCTTGA
>JBFFIS010000413.1:0-2235 GCA_041556375.1 Desulfurivibrionaceae bacterium
CCCGGTTGACGGGGGATGCCGAATTTGTCGGTAAAGCAGGAGCGGATAATGGCAATGGGCTCCATGGTGAGAGGTTTTTGTTTCATGGCGTTTACACTAACGCCTGGCCTGGGAATCGACAACGTCATTTTGTCAGCGCACACAGGCATTGAAAAAAGTATATCCCTGTGGTTATGAGTGGTGTCGAGTGTGGAAAGAGTCTGGAAAAATTGTGGTGAGCGTTAGTCTATGAATTTGACCCAAAGAAATTTTACCCCACGGTTGTTGGCCTGGTATGGCAATCATGAACGGGACCTGCCCTGGCGCCGGACCTATGAGCCCTACCATGTCTGGATCTCGGAGATCATGCTCCAGCAGACCCAGATGGATCGGGTGGTCGGCTATTTTTCCAGATTTATAAAGCGTTTCCCCGATATTGCTGGCTTGGCTGCGGCGGAGGAGGATGAGCTCCTCAAGATGTGGGAGGGCTTAGGCTACTACAGCCGGGCCCGCAATCTCCATAAGACCGCCAAGCTCTTGGTCCACCAGGGAGCCTGTCTGCCGGAGAGCTACCAGCAACTCCTGCAACTGCCCGGCATCGGCCCCTACACGGCCTCGGCCATCATGGCTATCGCCTTCAACAGGCCCTATACCGTGCTCGATGCCAATGTCGAACGTCTCTTTGCCCGCTTGCTTGATCTGAGCACGCCGGTGAAAGACAAGGAAACCATCACCCTCATCCGCAGCCGGCTCGAAGACCTTCTCCCTCAAAACCAGGCCCGCGCCTTTAATCAGGCCCTCATGGAGTTCGGCGCCCTGGTCTGTAAGCCCGGTATTCCCAACTGCGGAATGTGCCCCTTTCAGGAGGGCTGTCAGGCCCTGGGGGCCGGTACCATTGGCGAGCGGCCGGTGCTCCCCAAACGCAAAAAAACTGTTCTGATCAATATGGCCTGCGGCCTTGTCCGGCGTCACGGCAAAGTGTTGATTCAAAAACGGCGCGCCGATGATGTCTGGGCCAACCTCTGGGAATTTCCAGGCGGCTGTCTGGAGGAGGGGGAGAGTCCTGAGCAGGCTGTGGTCCGGGAGTATCTCGAAGAAACCGAGTTGCGGGTGGCACCGATGGAGAAAATTGCCACTGTCCAGCATTCCTACATGAATTACCGCGTTACTCTGCACGGGTTTTTCTGTGATTTGTTGTCCCGCCAGGACGATCCCGCCCTCCACGCCGCCCAGGAGGCGCGCTGGGTGGAGATGGAGGAGCTTGGTAACTATGCCTTTCCCGCCGGCCACCGGAAATTGATCAACCATCTTTGCGAGAGTTGAAAGATGTGAAGGGGCCTTGCGAGTCTGTTTACTGCTGATCAAGAACTGTTCTAACCAGAGTGGCCAGATTTTTTTGGCTAATCGGCTTCATGAGATATTCTCGGATGCCGATGCTTTTGGCCTTCTGTTCGTCGACAATATCGCTGTACCCAGAACAAAGAATGATAGGGGTATTCGGGTTGATGCTTTTGATTTTTTGAGCAAGTTGCGTACCTGTCAACTTCGGCATGGCCATGTCGGTTATTACGAGGTCAACGTCAGCAGGTTTTTCCCTGAAGGCGTCGAAGGCCGCTTGACTGTCATCAAAGGAGACCACTCGGTAGCCAAGGACTTCCAACATGCTCTGCTCCAGTGAGACGATTCCTATCTCATCATCAACCACCATGATGGTCTCTTGACCGGTGGGAAGGGGGGCTTCGCCCGCACCCTCTGTAGGCCTCGTCGTTTCCGCAAGGCTTGGTAGGTAGATTTGAAAGGTAGTGCCTTTGCCTACTTCGCTGGTCGCCGTAATATGACCAGCCAGGCTCTTTACAATGCCATGGACTACGGCCAGCCCCATGCCCGTGCCCTCTCCCTTCTTTTTGGTGGTGAAGTAGGGCTCGAAAATTCTTTCAAGGACATCCTTTTCTATCCCGTGGCCGCTGTCACGTATCTTGAGCTTGACGTATGGGCCCGGCTTCAGGTCCAATTCGGTCAGAAAATCATCGGGGTTGATTTCGACTGGCAAGAGGCTGAGGTCCAGAATCCCGCCTGTTTCCCGCATGGCATGATAGGCATTGGTGCAAAGATTCATGACCACTTGGTGGATTTGGGTGGGGTCTGCCAGCACAGCCCCACAGCGTGGATCAATATACTGCCTGATTTCAATAGTTGTTGGTATCGAAGCGCGGAGGAGTTTGAGGCACTCCTTGATGATCAGCTGAATATTCAAGG
>JBFFIS010000414.1:0-2231 GCA_041556375.1 Desulfurivibrionaceae bacterium
GCCGAGGCCCTGATGCGCTCGCGCTACAGCGCCTTTGCCCTGGGCAATGCTGCCTATCTCCTCAGCACCTGGCACCCCTCCACTGCCCCCAAAGAGTTGGACCTCGACACATCGGCTGTCTGGTGCGGCCTGCAGGTTCTAGCCTCCGAAGGCGGCCAAGAGAATGACAACACGGGAATGGTAGAGTTCAAGGCCCAGTATATGAACCAGGGCAAGGTCGGCACCCTGCATGAGATAAGCCGCTTTGTCAAAGAAGAGGGCCGCTGGCTCTATGTGGATGGCGACGTCCAGGACGCAAGCCAAGAGATCCAGAAGGTGGGGCGCAACGACCCCTGCCCCTGCAACAGCGGCAGGAAATTTAAAAAATGCTGCATGGCCTAGACGAGAGGCACAACAAGGACCAGCAAAGAGATAGCCAGATTAACCAAACTGACAAAGACCAGGGCGCTACCGATATCCTTGCCGCGCTTGGCCGCCTCGCTGTACTCAGGCGAGACGTGGTTGATGATGACCTCAAGGCCGGTATTGGCCAGCTCGCAGATCAAAACCAGCACCAGACAGCCACCGAGATAGAGCTTGGCCAACACGGTAAGGGGCAGCAGGACGATGGCAGGCGCCAGCACAAGGCAGAGAAAGAGCTCCTGGCGAAAGGCAGCCTCGCTTATAAAGGTAAAGCGCAGCCCGGCCCAGGAATAACCGGCGGCCCGCATGATTCTGCGGAGGCCGGTGGCCCGGGCTGGAATCTGTTGTTTATCACTTTGTGTCATTGCCGAGAACCCTCCAGACAACATTCTTTTGCGCCTCACCCTCCCCCTGCCCCCCCTTAAAAAGGTGCGCGCCCAGAGGCAAACCGCCTGGGACGGGTTGAGAGGCAACAAGGTAGGCGCTAGCGGCCCACCATGGTCAGGGCCTCTTCCGGACAGGCGTTGCGGCACAGTCCGCAGCCGAAACATTGCTGGGGACTCACCACAGCCACCTGCTCGCCGCTTTGCTGGCGGCTGCTGATGGCCTGAAACTGGCAGGCCTCCTCGCAGGCCCCGCAGCCACTGCACTTGTCCTCTGCCACCCTGGCCACCTGTTCACCGCGGAACATGGTTTCCACATCCAAGGCCAGGGTACGCAGACCCAGGCAGTCGCCGGGCTGACAGTTGCAGATGGCGCCAACAAAGGGGGTCATCATGGTCCAGATGGTGTGAACGGCGCCGTGCTCTTCCAGGGCCTCCATCTGACTGATGGCCTCCTCGGCACTTACCCTTTCCAAACCCTCGTCCTGGGCCAGGCCAAAATAGCCCATATCCAGATCATCGTACCAGGCCTCAGGGCTGTAGCTTACACTGTAACAGCAGCGGTTTTCCGTCTTCATGGAGGCCCAACGGCAGGCGCAGGGCAGGCGGACGACAGTGGCGGCCTTGCCGACCATGTCGCGGATATCCTCCATGGTCACCACCTGGCCAAAATGCTCTTCCTTGGCCTTGTCGACCATGGCCTTGACCAGCCGGCCAGGCAGCTGTTTTTTCTTCTGGTAGAGGGTCTCCAGACGGCCCAGGGTGACAATGCCCTCCTCAATAGTGGAGGTGAAAAAGCCCTTGATATAGCCGCGGCGCTCAAGGTCGGCCATCAGGTCCTTGCCGTAATTGGCGGCATTCTTAAACCAGACCTTACCGTCGCCATGTTTTGTACAGAATTCACACATAATTATACGTATCTCTCGGTTAAAATAATTTCCGTCATATGAATCCGGAAGTCCTGCCGATGCAAGAAAAATTTGCAGGCACCAGCCCTGGCAACAATCCCCCAGCCAGATTGCCTGAGCTCTGTATCCTAGGTCCCTGGCGGCCGCGACTAGGACGGGACAAAAGGCTTCTTCGCCCTTGAAATTGAATTTCTGCGACCAAATGAGTATGCTGCATTAAACCCTTTGCCAAACACGCAGCCCCAGGAACCATACCCTCGCCATGCTCCTAGCCATCCTCTCCGACATCCACGGCAACTACCAGGCCCTCAAGGCCGTGCTGGCCGATATTGACCAGCACGATGTGGAGCAGATCTACACCCTGGGTGACAATATCGGCTACGGTCCGCAGCCGGAAGAGGTCGTGCAGAACCTGATGGCCAGGGGGGCCAAATCTATCCTTGGCAACCATGAGCTGGCGTTGAAAAGTCCGAGCTATTGCCGTCGTCTTAATTTCGTGGTCCAGGATTCCCTTGAACTGGTCAAAAAGCTGATGAGC
>JBFFIS010000415.1:0-2225 GCA_041556375.1 Desulfurivibrionaceae bacterium
CATTTTTATCGGCGGCAGCGGCGGCAACCTGGCGGAGATTATCAGCCTGAGCGCCGGCAGACTTAAAGCCGGCGGCATCCTGGTGGCCAATGCCGTTCTCGCCAGCACAGCCACAGCGGCGCCCTCTCTGATGGCAGAACAGGGCTTGCAGGTTGATATCAGTGAAATCAGGGTGACCAGAAAACAGGACGACAAGGTCGAAGAACTCAGCCCCATTACCCTTATCCGGGGCAGGAAGATAGGCTAACCAGCCAGGAAAACAAACAACTCTCCGCAGAAAAGAAATCTGTGGTTCACTTTACGATTTAACGGAACAATTATTTTGAATACATTTTATATTATCGGCACTGGCCCGGGCGATCCGGAACTTATCACGGTCAAGGGCATGCGAACCATGGAGAGCTGCGCTACCCTGGTGGCGCCAAAGGCCAAGGTAAACGGCGACTCCACTGCCCTGGGCATCGTTAAGGGTCTGGTAGACCTGGACAACAAGAAGGTTGTCGAGGTCTGTTTCCCCATGCATAAAGTGCAAAACGGCAAGAGCACCCAAGAGGTCGAGGCGGCCTGGCAGGAGGCGGCCCGCCTCATTCTCGAGCATCTTGAGGATGGCGATGTGGCCTTCCCCACCCTGGGTGACCCGGCTGTCTACTCCACTGGCTTCTATGTCTATGCCACTCTGAAAGAGATGGCCCCGGACATGGAGATCAAGATCATCCCCGGCATCACGGCCATGAGCTGCTGCTCGGCCACCGGCAACCAGCCCTTATGCCTGGGCGGCGAGATTCTCACCGTGGTACCGGCCACCTTTGACGATGAGCGCTTGCGCCAGATCATGACGAGCTGCGACTCAGTGGTCTTGATGAAGGTCCATAATGTTCTGCCCCGCCTGATCAGCCTCCTTGATGAGCTTGACCTCACCGCCAAGGCCGTCTGTTACGAACAATGCGGTATGGCCGATCAAAAGGTCCATAGCGACCTGCGCCAGATCGCCGGCCATGACCTCCACTATTTTTCCACCATCATCATCAGGAAATAATGAACCACGCCAATCCCATATACTTTGTCGGCGCCGGCCCAGGCGATCCGGAACTCTTGACCCTGAAGGGCAGGCGTCTTCTTGATGAGGCGGATATCATTGTCTATGCCGGCAGCCTGGTCAATCCCAGGCTCCTCGACGGCCTTGATGCCAGTCTCCATAACTCAGCCGGGCTCAACCTTGACGAGACCACCGCCATTCTGACTACTGGCCAGCAGGCCGGCAAAAAAGTGGTACGTCTTCATACCGGCGATCCGGCCATCTACGGGGCCATCAAGGAACAGATGCTGCGTCTGGACGACAAGCACATCCCTTACGTGGTCGTCCCCGGGGTGACCTCGGCCACGGCCTCGGCCGCGGCCTTAAAGGCTGAACTTACCTTGCCGGAGATTTCCCAGACGGTGATCATCACCCGCCAGGCCGGCCGTACTCCGGTGCCGGAGAAGGAGAGCCTGCAGCTCCTGGCCTCCCATCAGGCGACAATGATGATCTTTTTAAGTGTCGGCATGATCGATACCGTGGTTGGCGAACTGCTGGCCGGCGGCTACCCGGCCACCACTCCCATTGCCGTGGTGGAGAAGGCCAGTTGGCCTGAGGAAAGAACAGTCAGTGGTACCCTGGCCACCATCGCCGACAAGATCAAAGAGGCCGGCATCACCAAAACGGCGATGATCGTAGTCGGTGAGGTTTTGGCCGGTCAGCTCAAAAGCGAGAGCAAACTCTACGACAAGGGCTTCAGCCACGAATACCGGCAGGGCGCATGAAGATCGCTATTCTGGCCATAACCGCCGGCGGCAAAAAGCTGGCAGCAGAGCTGGCAACACAGCTGGCTGATGCCACTGTGCTTGACAGTGGCGAAAAATTCAGACCCAGCCTGGCAGCGGCCTGGCCCAACTACGACGCCTTTATCTGCATCATGGCAAGCGGTATTGTTGTCCGTGCCCTGGCGCCGCTGCTGGCCGACAAAAGAACAGACCCCGCTGTCGTGGTCATGGATGAACAGGGGCGTTTTGCCATCAGCCTTGTTTCCGGCCACCTTGGCGGCGCTAATGACCTGGCCCGGCACCTAGCTGAGCTCAGCGGCGGTCAGGCCGTGATCACCACGGCCTCGGACGTTCTCGGTCACACCGCTGTTGATATCTGGGCCCGGGACCATGACCTCAGGGTGGCGGACAAGAAACTTTTTACC
>JBFFIS010000416.1:0-2215 GCA_041556375.1 Desulfurivibrionaceae bacterium
AAAAGGTGAGCGTAAGTACGCAGTACTCAACCTTATCCCTATGAATAAGGCGAATCCTGTTATAGAAATGGCCGGTCTTGAAACGACTAAAGATTCATTCGGAAAAGTCAAAATGAATGGCTGGAACGCACCCTGATCCAAAATGGTGGCGATCTGGAAAAATCGTTACGTCTCCTCCGGCAAGAAAAAGAGCCAGGTGCTCGTGGTGCCTACCGTTTCATCCAGGGCTTGGTCGCCTATCACGATATGGCAACAATGAAGGATTAAATTATGAAACAGCTGCTTATCTGTCTTCTCATTTGCCTCACTCTTTCGACCAGTGTTTATGCCAACCTCGCTCTGGACAGGGGCCTTGCCGCTGCCGAGAGCAGTCAATGGGACATCGCGCTGGCAGCCTTTAACGATGCTTGGGAAGAAGAGCCACTGTCACCGGTGGTGTTTTACAATCTGGGGCTCGCCAATGCCAAGGCGGGTAATCCGGTGCCGGCTGTCGCCTGGCTGGAGGCGTATCTTGCCGCTTTGCCTTCTGCGACCAACGGCAAGCAGGTAAGAATCGTTATCGCAAAACTCGAAGTACAGGCTGAAATAGAGATGAACAAGTTATTCGAGCGGGCCCTGGGAGTGCTCGCCGCGCTGCCGCTTGACAATAATGTCCGACAGCGCGATGTGAAATGGACAGAAGCGAAATCTATTTCTCATTCTCATGCGGCAGTTGGAAAAATTAAGGAGGCCTACAGGGTTGCGGCTCTTTCCCGAAAATTTTATGACCAGATTGGCGGGGCAAAGGGAGGGTATGATCAGCCACCTGAAAAAACAGATCTTGATGTAACCTATGCCCGTAGTCTTGCCGAGACGGGAAACTTTACCGAGGCAATGAAACAGGCACGGAAAGCAGGAGGAGAGGACGCGCTGAATGGAGTTCGCGAAGAGATGATCCGTGGTCCATTCACAAATGGTACATATTTTCGCCAGGGACTGGAAAACTTTCAGGAGGCACCCAGTTATTATACAATTGCCACTGTCGGCCGCAAATTCTGGCTGCAGGGCGATGTGGAGGGGCTTAAATTTCTGGGAGCATGGTTAAAAGATAAGGGGGCCGAGTACAACCCCGCCCGCGTCGAGGTGGCCCACGCTCTGCTGGGTCTGGGCTACGAAGAGGAAGCGAAAGGGGTGGCACTGGCGTCAAAACGCGATGACGAACATGCAGCTGCGAGATTTATTCTCCGGATGCTCTACGAGAATCCGGATCTCAACTCTGTGGTGTGCTACGAACGGGTAACCGGCTCAAGTACCCTATGGCGAATGTTGATGGGCCGGCATTACGCTTTAAAAGGAAATGCAGCAAGAACCAAAGCAGAAACCTGGATACCCATGCATGAAGCGCGCACTCGATCCCATAATGTCACCTATACTATGAAATACAACCATGCCTGGGCAGTGGCTTTTGATCATTATGCCGCCAAGGATATCGTCAAGGCCAAGCAGGCCATGATGGACGCAGGGCTGGATGTCCAGTCTTTCCTGATCATTGCTCTCAGAAATGCCGCGACCCGTGATCCTCTGTATGCGGCGGCAATTGCAGCAGCAATGGATTCTACTCATCTTGGCCCGTTTTTACTGAAGGAAACAGCGGATCAGGCCATGGTTGACGGTAAAAAGGGTGTTGCCCGTATCCTTCAGTTCGAGGCCGAAAAACTGGCCGTCCGTCGCGGCGGCAGAAAAGAGATGTTTTCCCGCAACATGATGATTCAGAGTTGGATCGACCTAGCCCTGCTATATAAGAATAATCGTACATTGTCAGGTCTTGACGATGCTCTCAAACTGTTGGCTGATGGTGGCGATGTCCCCTTTGAATGGATGAAAGAGAAACCGCCTTTCGTTGATGAAGATCACAACTACAGATGCCCCGAGGATTGGCTCCGCCCGCCACGATCGGCTCAGGACCCTGTATCGCCGGTACCGGTTAAGGGAGTCAAGGATTGGTCAGGCTCAAAAGACCTTGGCCGGGCAGGGAGCTATATCGGTCAGGCCCTGCTGCAGATCCGCGCCACACGCAAAAAAACAATAATAGCGGAATAATTTGTGTCTCAGAAATTCGGGACGATGTCTTAATATTTGAAAACAGCCACCCTCATCATCTTTGAAGGTGGCTATTTTCATTGTCACTATCAGTGTACTACCCAATTACCGTATCACGATCCCTTCCTCCTGAAGG
>JBFFIS010000417.1:0-2194 GCA_041556375.1 Desulfurivibrionaceae bacterium
GCCAGCCGGGAGGCAGGAAATATAAAGGCTGCCTTGCCCCGGTTTTTGACGGCAAAGGCCGCAGCCCTGACAAAATCAACCACCTTGCCGCGGACCTCATGGCGGGCAATGGCCTGCTCACCTCCCTTACTCAGCCGGCCCGTGTCTACCTCGCCATAGGGCGGATTGCAAACCACCAGATCAAAGCTCTCCGGATCGACCACCTTGCCGATCTTGGCGACATCGCCCTGCTGGGCAAAGAGACGATCTTCAAAATTATTGGTAATGATATTGCGCTGAATCAGGGCAAGCAGATCGGTCTGGAGCTCAAGGCAGGTAATGGTGACAGCAGGATGGCGATGGCCGACAATGAGGCTGACCACGCCGCAGCCGCTGCCCAAATCAAGAACAGCAGCCTTCTTGCTCGGCGCCACGAAGTGGCCGAGCAAGACAGCGTCCACCGAAAAACGGTAGCCGTCCTCATGCTGGGCGCAACGCACCTTGCCGTTAAACAGGGTATCGTTGCTGATTTTTTTATCGAGCACGGTCATCTGGAGCCCCCCACCTGACCAAAACTTTTCCTGGGTAGATAATTCCCTAGCGGATAACCTCATCGGCATTGATCTTATTAATCAACATGCCGGTCAGAATCTTCGGATAAAAATAGGTGGACTTGTGCGGCATGAAGAGGTCCTCGTCAGCCACCTTCTTGACCTGGGAGACCGGGGTGTTATTCATCAAAAAGAGAATGGGGCTCATGTCCGAACCGCTGACCGACTCCTTGACCGCGGCATCCAGGGCCTCATCAACATCGCTGAAATAATGGATGAGGTCCTCGTCATCACATTTTTCATGGCAGAGTCCCAAGATTTTATCAATGATCAGGTCGGAGAGAACCACAACGTCGAGACTGCGCAGGGATTCGGGCTGACCGAGGCCCAGGGCCTTTTCCATGGCGCCCTCTTTGAGGCGCAGCAAGAAACAGCGGTCACCGCCCGGCTCATACATGCCAAACACCGTGCCATTTGCCCTCTCATCCTCCATGCGGCCCAAGACATCGGCGATCTGTTCCTCGCGGCTGCCGCTCTTGATCTCTTCGATATCAAAGGAGGCCTGGAGCTTGTCAACAAGCTGGTCGGCATTGATGTCACCGGGAAAGTGGACAAGACGATGGGTGGGCAGCACGGACAGGCCCTCATCCTCCATGGGACAGAGATACATCATGATATGGTTGTAGGGGCTGTCCTCGGCCACCGAGCCCTGGCGTTCGACCATGGTCTCGCGGAGGCGCAGGGAGGTGGTGTAGCGATGATGGCCATCGGCAATATAGACAGGCCGGTCGACAAAAAATTCCTGCACCTTTTTAAGCATGCCCGGATCGGTAACAGCGTAGATGCTGTGAACGCAGCCGTCCTGATCGGTGGCCGAGCACAATGGCTCGGAGGGACAGACGCTCTCCAGGGCGTTCATCGCCTCGTTATCGGCATCGGGATAGAGGGAGAAGATCTGGCTGAACTGGGCCTGGCAGGTGTCAATGAGGCGCAGTCGATCGTCGGTAACGCCGCGGAAGGTCTTTTCGTGGGGCTTGACTATACCCTCGGAGAACTCATGGAGGCGGACCATGGCAGTCAGGCCTTTACGACGGAAGGTACTGCCGTTGGCGAGCTTATAATCAATATGATAGAGGTAAATGGTGGGCATATCGTCGCGAATCAGCACCCCCTCTTCCTGCCATTTTTCAAAGGTGGCCTTGGCCCCTTCATAGCGGGCATCTGAAATTTCAGTACCGCCGAATTTGGTCAGGTCAAGCTGAATCATGTTGTACTGATTCTTGGCCTCAAGGGCGGCCTGCGCTTCAGGATCAATAACGTCGTATGGAGGGGAAACAACATCCTCCATTTTATCTATTTTGGCGGTATTAAAACGGACGGCTCGAAACGGCGCAATAAATGCCATTTTTCTCTCCTGTTGTGATATAAGCGGGACTATTTAGCTCTTTTGCTTCCTGTAACTTTCCGGTAGTATAGGGAGTTTGTGCCAGAAGCTAGGATATTTTTTATCGGACGAACACACCTTTATTTTTCTTCCCTCACGTTCTAACTTCTTATGAAAGAGTTCTCAAAAATTAACATAACTATTGGAGATCAAAATGTTTGATATTTTTATCCAGACCCATTTTTCTGCCGGCCACCATTTACGGGACTACCCTGGCAAC
>JBFFIS010000418.1:0-2189 GCA_041556375.1 Desulfurivibrionaceae bacterium
AGATCCAGGTGCTGGATGTCGATCTCTATTTCGCTGGTGCGGATATATGACAGATTATTAAGTCTTTCACTATCAATACTGACAGGTTCTTTACTGATGACGGCAAAGTCGTTGCCATAGGCCCTGAATACGAGGACTTCAGGAAAGCAGGCCTGTAACTCATCGGCAAACTGTTTAATCAGGAGATTGCCCTTGGCCCAGCCATGCTGCTTATTATAACTTGGCACATTGAGGAGATGAAGGATCTCCAGGCATTTAAAGGGGTTTAAATCGAGATTATTGAGAATGGTCTTGAGGTAATCCTCATTATACAGCCCGGTCAATTTATCGTTAAAAAAATAGGAGAACCTCTTTTTCTCAAGGTTTGTTCTGGGGATTTGGCTAATGGTTTTTGGGATTTTTGCATCAGCAAAAACCTTAACGGCGACCTTGACGATCTCAGGGTTAAATTGACGACCACTGAAATGTTGAAGTTCGGCCAGGGCCGCTGGGATTTCCTTTCTCGCCTTGTAAATACGATTGGTTGTCATCGCATCAAAGGCATCGCTCACCACCATGATCTGTGAGAGCAGGGGGATTTCATCGCCCTTTAAGCCATCCGGATATCCCTTGCCGTCATGTCTTTCATGGTGATGGAGGATGATACCGGCCAAGTCTCTGTACATCTCAATCTGGGAAAGCATCTCGTAGCCGGCGAAGGCGTGGAGCTTGATAAGGTCATAGTCAAGGCGGGTTAATTTCCCGGGTTTAAGGAGGACGGAGTCCGGCGTGGCAATTTTGCCAATGTCATGGAGGATGGCGGCCTTGTACAGGTTTTTCAGCTGGTCTTGCTCCAGTCCCATTTTCTTGGCAATCAGTCTGCAGTACTGGGCGACACGTTGAGTATGACCGGCGGTATAGGTATCTCTTTGCTCAATCATATCGACAAAGGAAAATATCGTCTCCTCATAATTGGCGGTACGTTCCGCCGTGAGCTTGGTCACCGCCGCCCTATGCCTGAAGGAGTCGATGGCAAAGCCGATGTCTCCGGCCAGCTCCTCCAACATTGCTTTTTCTTCGGGTTCAAACCCTGCGTGTCTCCAGGTGTAGATGGTCAGGACGCCGAGGACAGGAGCTGACTGGCGGGCCCTTAGAGGCAAACTGATAATGGCATGAACCCCTTGCATATCTGCCGGCTTCCGCCACAGCTTTTGGTCACAGGTCTGGTGATTTTGCCGGATAATGGCTTGGTCGTCCCTTAGGCATTGGCCTGCCGTACTCTGGTAAAAGAAGCCACCAGCATCATTGGGGTCATAGGGTGGATCAATGAGAGGATTGCCCGTGGGGTCGGAGGTTTGAATGGTTTGTATCACGTTGTTTTCCAAAAGACCGATCCAGCAGAAACCATAATGGCCATGCTGGCCAAAGCAGGTGCAGGAGCTTTCAAGCAGGCTGGCAACGTTTGGTGCGGTAATCAGGAGCTTGTTGATATGGGCAACCGTGTCGAGGATTTCACGCAGGTAACATTCTTGATCAAGGAGAGTGCCGATCTTTGCCGTTCGTTGGGATACGGTGGCTTCAAGGGTCCGGTTGAAATGTTCGACCTTGTCCTTGTCGCGCTTGACCTTGGCGGTTAATAAACCCACAGGAATAGCGATAAAGAAGAGAAACCCGATTCGTATGGCCAGATCTGTCCACTCGATGCTTTGGATTATAGAGGAAACACTGGCGGTGTAACAAACAGCAGAAAAGAAGGCCACCAGCAACCCGAAACGCAGGCCAAAATAGATGGTATGCAGACAGATGAGCAGGTAATAGCCAAGAAAAAAACTGTTTTCAAAGTTCGTTTCGGCGTGGACCAGGTTTGACAGGAAGATCATGTCAAGAAACAGAGAGGCAAAGTACACCTTCTTCAGGAGGCGGGGTTGAAAAAAAATAACCAGATAACACAGGACGCTGTAGGTGGAAAAATAGATCAAGGCATTGACCAGAATGGTCTTTTCCCGAGGTGGAAGCGGAACAATGACAAGCCAGATAATGCCACCGACAAGACTAATGACCCGTAACAGAAGAAAGGTCAGGTCAACTTCGCTTGAGACTGCAACAACCTGCTTCCACCGTTTCTGTAAAAAAGAGATCATAACCACCGCCACTTTCCGGGTGAGACATCTACCAAACACGCCTTGACTTTATTCTAATAGGCCCCAGAT
>JBFFIS010000419.1:0-2183 GCA_041556375.1 Desulfurivibrionaceae bacterium
ATCGTTCAGGCCAGTCATGTGGGCTATGACCCTCACACCGGGGCCTATGGCTTCTGCACCCGGCCGAAAATGGCCGGAACCTGTGTCTCCGTTTCCTGTGGTAAGATTACCCATGTCATCACCCCCTATCTCGAGCAGTATAACTTTGCTCGAGAGCGGATCTTTCTGGCCCGGGATGATAGAGGCAAGCATTTAATTACCGTTAAAAACTCCTTTGTTGATTTCGATACCCATCCGGTTAAAAACGGCTTGGTCCTCAATCTTGAAAGTATCGTCAAGACCAATCCCCTGGGGAAAATCATTCCCATTGCCGCCATTAGTACCAGCCAGACCTATGAGGTCTCGGAAGAGTTCCGTAAGAAGATCGACGCCACTGGATATGTGTGGAAGAGCGGTGAGGGCGAAAGTATCGGCGATCACCTGGCCCCTGAGCTTTTTTATTTTCGGGAGGATTTCCACGAAAAAGATGAGTCGATTCTCCTTGAACGCAATCTGATTGAGTTCATGCCGACCATTGTCACCTCGCGCAATCCACCCCTGCGGGCGGCCAAGATCAATATTCAGCTGGAATTTGCCCGGACGGTGGAATCCATTCGCCGTGGGCCGGAATACGCCGGCAAAAACCTGTTGTATATTGCCGGTCTCAATATTGATATCTCCGAGCATAAAGACTATCCGGCCACCACCTATTTTGTGCCGTGGGCGGCGCATATTCAATTAAAGGACGGCACCCCGGCTGAATATACCCATCCTCTTGAGCAGGCTAAACTTTTTGAGCTGATCATGGCGCAAGACAGTGAGAATCCTGAGCAGGCGGATTTAAAAGAGCAGATTGGCAAGATGCTCAAAGCACCCCGTTTCGATATTCATTCACCCAAATAAGACGGCATGCCGTGTTGAGACATGGGGAAGATGTAGGCCCTGCTTTAGGCCTATGGGAGCCTTCCCCGCAAAATATGTAATGGATTCTGGCGTCAGAATGGCGCCAAGATTTTGATATTAATCTAGAAGGAGGAGAAGGAATGGACACTTTGTTTGTGTCAATAGCCGTAATTATTGCTGGAGGGGGTGCAGGACTGCTCCTTTGTCGGCAATTTACCCTGATGAAGGTGATGGCCATCGCCATCACATCAGTTGGTTGCGGCATTGGTCTATTATTTACAGTACCGAAGTTGCTCAGTGGAGGGGTGGATCTTGCTGTGACCTATAACTGGTTACATCTCTTTACCCTGGCCTTCAGCCTGGATAGCATTTCGTTATTCTTTTTGCTACCTATCTTCATGGTGCCACCCCTAACATTGCTCTACAGCTATCATTATCTGGAAAATAAAGATAAGAGGCTTCGGGCCGGGGTCAATTATTTCTTCTTCAGTATCCTGGTGGCCTCCATGGCACTTGTGGTCATGTCTGCCAATATGGTGACCTTTCTGCTGGCCTGGGAGCTGATGTCGTTGTCTTCGTTCTTCCTGGTTATGTATGACTATGAGAGCTATGGCAACCGCAAGGCGGGTTATCTCTATTTTATCTTTGCCCAGGCCGGCGCCATGTTTCTCTTTGCCACCTTTGCCCTGGTCTACAGTCATACGGCAAGTTTTGATTTTGCCAGCTTTGCCAGTATTCCAGACAAGACCAAGCTTGTGGTCTTTATTCTGGCCTTTCTCGGTTTTGGCTCGAAGGCGGGTATCTTTCCCCTGCATATCTGGTTGCCCAAGGCCCACCCTGCCGCACCGAGTCATGTGTCGGCTATTATGTCCGGGGTGATGATCAAGATGGGAATCTACGGTATTTTTAGAATGTACCTCCTGCTTGACGCACCAACACCTGTCATTGGTCAGATTGTTCTGGCCACCGGTATGGTGACGGGTATCCTCGGCGTGGTCTATGCCCTGGCCAAACAGGATATCAAGCAACTCTTGGCCTATAGCTCCGTGGAGAATATCGGCATCATCCTCATCGGCCTCGGTATCGGCATGGTGGGTGTCTCTGAGCAGAATCAGGCCATGGCCTTCTTTGGCTTTGCCGGAGCCCTGCTCCATGTCTTTAATCATTCCATCTTTAAATCACTCCTCTTCATGGGGGCTGGTGCTGTCTTACATAAGACCGGGACCAAGAATATTGAAGAGCTGGGCGGTTTGATGAAACGGATGCCCGTGACCGGAAGGTCCTTCCTGGCCGGTTCCGTG
>JBFFIS010000420.1:0-2182 GCA_041556375.1 Desulfurivibrionaceae bacterium
AACGCGTGGGATTAGAAACCCCGCGCGTTTTTGTCTTGGAAGCTCAAGTGCTGCAGCCTCCAGTATGCTATGGACTAAATATTAGTGGTCTACAGCAGCACCACCAGCGCCCATGGGAACACGGATATTCTCTACCATGGCCTGAATCTCCTCGGGAGGTTCTTTGGTCATGTTGGAGACGATAAAGGCAACAACAAAGTTGAGCAGGGCACCCACAGCGCCAAAAGAGCCGGGGGAGATGCCAAGCAGCCAGTTGTCGGCCGTGTCAGCCATGATGGCGGTGGACTTGATGAAGAGAAAGCCCTTAAACCAGAAGATGTAGAGCAGGGTAGAGCCAATACCGGTAAGCATACCGGCAACGGCGCCCGCCTTGTTCATCCTCTTGGAGAAGATGCCCATCATCAGGGCCGGGAAGATAGAAGATGCAGCCAGGCCAAAGGCCAGGGCCACAACCTGGGCGGCAAATCCTGGAGGATTCAGGCCCAGATAACCGGCTACCAAAATAGCACCAGCCATGGCGATACGACCGGCAGTGAGCTCGGCCTTGTCGGTCATGTCAGGCATGAAGGTACTCTTCAAGACGTCATGGGAAATAGCTGACGAGATGGCCAGCAGCAGACCGGCTGCCGTGGAAAGAGCCGCGGCAATACCACCGGCAGCAACCAGGGCGATAACCCAGTTAGGAAGCTTGGCAATCTCAGGATTGGCAAGAACCATGATGTCACGGTCAACCTTAACCATTTCGTTGCCTTTCCAGCCAAAACCCTCGGCCTTATCGTTAATGTCGCTACCATAGTACTGGATCTTACCATCGTTATTCTTGTCCTCGAACTTGAGAAGACCGGTTTTCTCCCAGTTCTTGAACCAGGTAGGACGCTCTTCGTAGCTCAGGTTGCCGTCGGCAGCACCGATTTTACCAGTTTGGATGGTGTCAATCAGATTGAGACGGGCCATGGCACCAACCGCAGGAGCGGTGGTGTAGAGAATGGCAATAAAAACCAGAGCCCAACCAGCGGAGGAACGAGCATCCCGAACCCGAGGTACAGTAAAGAAGCGGGTGATTACATGGGGCAGGCCAGCGGTACCGATCATCAGCGAAAGGGTCAACAACACCATATTGATGGTCGAGCCTTTCTGAATGGTATAGGCCTTAAAGCCAAGATCCCCCAGTACCAAGTCCAATTTGTCGAGCAGGTAGGTGCCGTCAGCCATTGTGCCGCCAAGTCCCAGTTGGGGAATGGGGTTGCCGGTGAGCTGCAGGGAGATGAAAATGGCAGGAACGGTATAGGCAAAGATCAGGACACAGTACTGGGCAATCTGGGTATTGGTAACACCCTTCATGCCGCCGAGAACGGCGTAAATAAAGACGATGGCCATACCAATGCCGAGACCCGTTGCATAAGGGAGCTCAAGGAAACGGGAAAATGCCACACCGATACCCTTCATCTGACCGATAACATAGGTCAAAGAGGCAACGATGAGACAGAAAACCGCGACCAGGCGGGCGGTATTGGAGTAGTACCGGTCGCCGATAAAGGCGGGTACGGTAAATTTGCCATGCTTGCGGAGATACGGGGCAAGCAGCATGGCGAGCAGGCAGTAACCACCTGTCCAACCCATGAGATACACAGAGGCATCATAGCCCTTAAAGGCGATAAGGCCGGCCATGGAGATGAAGGAGGCGGCAGACATCCAGTCAGCGCCGGTTGCCATACCATTCAACACCGGATGAACACCGGTGCCAGCGACATAAAACTCCTTGGTGCTAGTTGCCCGAGAGCGGATAGCGATATAAATGTAGAGTGCAAAGGTTGCCCCTACAACGAGAAACGTCAAAGTTTTAAGATCCATTATTTACTCCTTAGTCTTCGTCGACATTGAATTGCTTATCCAGCTTATTCATGCGGGATGCATAGAAAAAAATCAGGGCAACAAAGGTGTAAATAGAACCTTGCTGAGCAAACCAAAAACCAAGCTTGTAGCCGCCAAGGCGGATGCCGTTTAGGGCGTCGGCAAACAGGATGCCGCATCCGTATGAGACGAACAACCAGACGACAAGACAACCGATAACAAGCCGGATGTTTGCCTTCCAGTATTCTGCTGCTGAGTTTTCACTCATTATTCTTCCTCCGTACTAAGGTTTTATCTGAGCCCCCGGGGTATTTGACTCTCCCCTACCTGG
>JBFFIS010000421.1:0-2156 GCA_041556375.1 Desulfurivibrionaceae bacterium
CATCGGTAAGATCCGCGTTGGACGCACCTCCGCCGGTCTCTGGCAGGGCGACTTCCTGAGCTCTGACCTCAATGGCAACAGGATCATGTACTTCCCCAACTTCATGGCTGACAACTGGGGATCCTGTGTCTTCCTCCAGAAAAAATCTGAGGGTGACTCTGCTGCTGCCGATCTGTATGATCAGGATCACGATTACTACGAGGCTTCTGCCTGGTACAAGACCAAGGACCTCGTCGTTGCCCTGGGTCTTGGCTTGACTGACGATGACAGCATCGAGTCCCAGAACACTGATAAAACCACCGTCAAGGGTTACTACAACCAAAATTTCGGCAACGTTTATAGCGAGGTAGAATTCGCCCTGAACACCGGTGACATTACGTATGAGGATGCTGTTGGCGCCGACGATAAAGATATCTCCAACTTTGCCCTGATGGCCGATGTCGGCATGACCATGGACAAGCTCGATATGGGCATGATGTTCATCTACGCCTCTGGTGATGATGACTCCTCCGACAATGACAGTGAAGCTGTCGGTGCTCTTGGTGAGCAGTTCCAGCCTTACACCATCCTCACCGGTCGTCACACCGGTATGTTCAGCCAGGACTTCAACGGTACCAACGCTAATATGACTAACGCTGGCCTCATGTCTCTCGGCATGCATGCTGACCTTGCCGTTAACGACAAGCTGAAACTGCACACCGCCATTGCTTATGCTCAGGCCTCTATCGATGAGATGACCACAGCTGTTGGCACCCCTGCCAATGACTTTGACGAAGAGTATGGCTGGGAGATTGATCTCGGCGTATCCTACGCCCTGATGGACAACCTGACCTACGAGGTTAACTTCGGTTACCTGATGGCCGGTGACTTCTTCGAAGGTTATGACGCTGTAGCAAACGTTACCACCGATGCTGAAGACGTTATGGTTCTCAACCATCGTCTGACCATGGAATTCTAATCTGACTTTTACCAGTCTGATTGTTGTTTCATAAAAAAAGGCCCTGTCTGGATTTTCCAGACAGGGCCTTTTTTGCGTTTGCAAAGCCAGTTGTTGAACTTCTCGAGAGTCTTTCAGTCTGCGACAAGATCAGGACTCTCAGAGTCTGAACAAAACAAGCTCTCCCTTCACCTCACAACACCGTATTCTTGCGCCAATTCTCATCATCCTGCTGGGGATAATCGACCATATAGTGGAGGCCGCGCGACTCCTTCCGCGACAGGGCGCAACGCACTATAAGATCAGCCACCAGGGCGATATTACGGAGCTCGATAAGATCCGGGGTGAGCAGGTATTCGTCAAAAAAGGTGTGGACGTCCTGAATGAGCGGCGCCAACTGCTTGCGCACCATGAGCAGCCGTTTTTCCGAGCGCACTATGCCGACAAAGTTCCACATCAGCCGCCTGATCTGGTCCCAGGTGTGGCTGATCAAGACGCACTCCTCAAGCTCCGAGGCCTGGCCCACGGTCCAGGGCGGAATCTTGACGCCATCAAGGCTGGCAATGGTCGACCAGTCCTTACGGCATTGCTCAGCGGCATTATGGGCCACCACCACGGCCTCAAGCAAAGAGTTTGAGGCCAGGCGATTACCGCCGTGCAGGCCGGTGCAGCCGGTCTCCCCCAAAACATACAGGCTTTCAATATTGGTGCGGCCACATATGTCGGTGACCACGCCGCCGCACATATAATGGGCCGCCGGCACCACCGGGATGGGTTCCTTGGTGATGTCGATCCCCAGGCCCAGACAGGTGGAGTAGATGGTAGGGAAACGGTTCCTGACAAAATCCGCCGGCTTATGACTGATATCAAGAAACACCGAGTCATCACCACTGGCCTTCATTTCGGTGTCAATGGCCCGGGCCACGGTATCGCGGGTGGCGAGATCGGCCCGGGGGTCATACTTGTGCATAAAGGCGTTGCCTTTCTCATCAAGGAGGATACCGCCTTCGCCGCGGACCGCCTCGGAGATCAGGAAATTTTTGGCCTTGGGATGAAAGAGGCAGGTGGGATGGAACTGAACGAACTCCAGGTTGGCCACCCGGGCCCCGGCCCGATAGGCCATGGCAATGCCGTCGCCGGTGGCGATATCCGGGTTGGTGGTGTAGAGGTAGACCTTGCCGGTGCCGCCGGTGCAGAGCATGGTGACCTTGGCCTTATA
>JBFFIS010000422.1:0-2155 GCA_041556375.1 Desulfurivibrionaceae bacterium
CACCCGCCGCGGACTATCCCCACCAAGATAACGCCAAACCTCAGTGGCCTGGACATCCTGCCCCTTGGGGGGGATAACCTCATCCTCATTGGCGAGCGGAGCAATGTCATTGGCAGTCGTAAATTCAAACGGCTCATCGCTGAAGAAAACTTTGATGAAGCGGTGGATATTGCCAGGGAACAGGCCAGAAAAGGGGCTCATATTATCGATGTCTGTCTCGCCAACCCTGACCGCGATGAAGCCGCCGACATGGAACATTTCCTGCAAAAAACAACCGGACTCATCAAACCACCCCTGATGATTGACTCGACAAATCCTGAGGTGGTCGAGGCGGGATTACAACATTGCCAGGGCAAGGGCATCATCAACTCTATTAATCTTGAGCAGGGTGAAACCCGCTTTCAAAGCACCATCCCCCTCATCAAGAAATATGGTGCGGCGGTGGTTGTGGGAACCATTGACGAGCTGGACGGTATGGCCACAACGCGCCAGGCAAAACTGGCCATCGCCAAACGGAGTTTTGATCTTCTTAGCGCAGCAGGGATTGAGCCCAGCGACATCATCTTTGACCCCTTGGTCTTTCCCGTGGCCACAGGAGACGTAAAATATACAGACTCCGGCGTTGAAACCATTGAGGGCATTCGTCTGATCCACCAGACCTTCCCCGAATGCCAAATCACCCTTGGGCTGTCCAATATCTCCTTTGGCCTGCCCCAAGCCGCCCGTAAAGCTGTGAATACCGTCTTTCTGCATCATTGCAAGGAGGCCGGGCTCAATATGGTGATCATCAACACCGAGTCCATGGGTAATATTGATGAGCTGTCGGCTGAGGAGCGAACGCTGTGTGACGATCTCATCCTGGCCCGAACAGCCGAGCCGATCCCTCCCCTGGTCAGCTATTACCGTGGGGCCAAACCCGTTGTTAGCGCACCGAGCGAAACCTTGCCCATTAGCGAACAACTAACCCAGCATATCGTTTCAGGCTCGCGGGCAGGTCTTCAAGCCACATTGGAAGAGGCCCGACAAACCAGCCTCCCCCTTGCCATTATCAATGGCCCCCTTATGGAGGGAATGAAAGAGGTGGGCAAGCGCTTTAATCATAACGAGCTCATTGTCGCCGAGGTCCTGCAATCGGCAGAGGTCATGAAGGCCTCGGTGGATCACCTCACCCCATTTCTCGATGCCGCTGACACCAAGAGCCAAGGCACCATGATCCTGGCCACCGTTAAGGGTGATGTGCATGATATTGGCAAAAATCTGGTGGATATCATCCTCACCAATAATGGCTACAGGGTGATTGACTTAGGCATTAAAGTTGCGGCAGAAACCATTATCCAGGCCGTGAAAGAGCATCAGCCCGACTTCATTGGCTTAAGTGGATTATTGGTCCGTTCCGGGGTGGAGATGGCCGAGGTTGCCAAACAGCTTGAAGACGCGGACATCACCATCCCCCTCTTTATTGGCGGGGCCGCGCTGTCTGAAAAATTCATTGAACGGACCATCCGACCAATCTACTCAGGCCCTGTGTATTATGCCAAAGACCCCATGGCCTGTCTTGCCAAACTCCCAGAGAGTAAGAACAAACAACCAGGGCAGATCAAACCACCGACACAGCCGCGGGTTAGTCAAAGTCAAACCAGTTTCGTGCCACCAAGCATCGTCAAGACGTGCCTCCCACCTGATTTGCATCGCCATGAAATTACAGGCTCGGTTGCGGAGATTTTCAAATTTACTAATCCCACCATGCTCTTTGGTAAGCATTTGGGCTACCCCGGCTTTAAAAAAGATCTCGTGGCTGGCAAAAGCAAGGCCACCGAACTCCACGGCCGGGTCCTCTCCGCGCCGGACCGGATCCCGGTGATCTCCTATCGCATCCTCGCCTTCCCGATCCTCTTCCCGGAACGTGCTCGAGTACTTCACCTCCCCGGCGGTGCGCAGCAATTCGTACAGCAGGTAGCGGTAGATCTTCTTGTCCTTCTCGTCCTTCCGCTTGAGCCGCGGAATTATCTTCTCGATTCCAAGCTGCTGCACCTTGTTGACGTGATGCAGAACGTCCTGCGAGCATCGGACACGCTCTTCCGCTCGGGTGCGGACGAGTTCGCGGCGGTCCTCCCGGAGACGGCGAAGGCCGATGCGGCTCAGCCGGCCCAGAACC
>JBFFIS010000423.1:0-2150 GCA_041556375.1 Desulfurivibrionaceae bacterium
CGAGGCGCGTCTGCTGGCCGAGCGCGGCTATCTCCGCAAGCTTGAGGGTGGTTGCTCTATCCCGGCCTTTGCCCTGGCCACCCTAAACGGCGATGAGATTACCCTGACCGCTGGTCTCGTCAGCCTGGACGGCAAGAAGAACATCCGCGCCACCATCAGCGGCCCCAAGAGCGAGGCCGCCCAACTCGGCACCGAACTCGGCATCAAGATTCTTGCCGATGGCGGTAAAGAGGTGCTGGCCGAGATTCGCAGCCAGCAGGCCGCCGAGGGCATCTAGGCTCTCTCTCCAAGAACTCTTTTCCTGCCTGCTGAGTCGGGGCCTCTCTGGCCGCCGGCTCTGCAGACCCCATCCCCCTTGGTGGGGGTGGGTAGCTCCCCCTTTTCATCTTCTTTTTACCTTTCATCCCTCAGCTCCAGGTTGTTCCTGCTTGTGCCCTCACGGCCTTCGAGTCATGTTGTCGGGGTCCTTTGCGCCCTTGGGAGCAGCATCCGGACTTGACAAATTTGTACAATATATTATTGTGCAAATACATTTTGTGGGAATATTTTCTGTTGGAAGGCGAGGAAAAGGAAAAATGGAAGAGATAGGCGAACCGCACCTGCAGGCCCAAAATAAGGAAGATGACCCCCGTTTTGTCCGTTTTCAGACAATTCTCAAAGATTTTCGCATCATCTTCCGCTCGGTACAGGCCCACTCCCGGTGGGTGGAAAAGGAATCGGGCCTCTCAGCAGCCCAGTTGTGGATGATGTGGGAGCTGTTCAATGAACCGGGGTTGACCGTTTCAGGCCTGGCCAAGGTCCTTTCTATCCATCAATCCACCTGCAGTAATATGCTCGACAAGATCCAGAAGAAGGAACTGGTCTATAGGCAGCGCTGCACCGATGATCAGCGTATTGTTCGTCTCTATCTTACCGAAAAAGGCACCTCGGTACTGGCCACGGCGCCACGCCCGGCCCAAGGGGCCTTGACCGATGTCCTGCTCCGCCTCCCAGATGAGGTTTTGGTTGAGCTTGAGTCGGGGTTGAATAAATTTATCGACGCATTGAAAATTGTCGACGAAAAAGCCGGCATGCTGCCGATTACCGAAGACAAAGAACAACTCAAATAAGGTGAGGGCCCCGGCCTTCATCGCCTTTTTAAGCAGGGGGGCAGCCTCGACCCTGTCTTTCCTCTGGACTCCTCGTCCTCTGGCTCGCCTCAAAAGGGCACTCGAATCTATGTAGACCATTTGCTCCTGTCAGGGAGTGGGGCTGCATCATCGTTTTTTTGACATTGATTCAGGGGGCAGCAAGTGCTTTCCCCACTTAAAACATCTGGTATCTGCCTCCTGTTGAGCCTGCAGCGGCCAGCGTCAAAATGGTCAGCGGTCACAGTGGCCGGCTTGATGATTTGCCTGCAATACCAAAATAAACAATCAGATATCTGTTGTTAGGAAATATGGGACACCTCAACCAGCCACCAGCACTCTTTGTTTTCATGGGCCTGCCGGCCAGCGGCAAATCAACACTTGCCAGGGCCTGGGTGGCCAAACACCATTTTTCCTATTTTAACTTTGATGTGGTGCGCAAGCAGTTGGTCGGTCAACCGTCGTTGCCGGGCGAGCAAGACCACAGTCTCCAGATGACCAGGCGGACATACGATGCCCTGTTGACCTATGCCGAGCAGGAACTTGCCGGCGGCAGAACCGTGGTGATCGACGGCTTCTATGGGGCTTGTGAAGAACGCTCCCGTCTGACCCGTCTTGCTGAAAAACTCAAGATTACCTGCCATTTTGTTCTTTGCTATTGTTCGGCAAAGACGGCCAAGGCACGCCTGGCAGAGCAGGCCACCGGCGGTAAGGCGGCAGCCGATGCCCTGTGGGCCCATTTTGAAAAACAGCAGAAAAAAGTTGATTCGCTGGATGATTTGGAACCCACCAAGGTGGTTTCCATTAATACCGAAGCCCCCCACGACCAGCTCATCGACCAACTCGATTTTGTCTTTGAAAAAAAGCCGCCCATTACCATTGTCACCCAATAAAACAGCGTCAAGAGGCGTGCAGATACAAGCGAATATGAACATAAAATTGTCTTACCAACTATCCGTTCAGGGGGGGACCTTTATATATGGATAACCAGATAGTGTTCCGGCCGCCCACCAGCGACGATGC
>JBFFIS010000424.1:0-2138 GCA_041556375.1 Desulfurivibrionaceae bacterium
AATTATCTCCATAACCATGGTGATGCTAGGCATTGTTCTGCTTGCTTTTGCTCTCATTCCCACCAGAAAGATCTGTCGCAGAAAACATCAGCTCTACGCGTCCTGGAAATTTCTCGCCGTCTTGATCCTCTTCTTTATTGTCGGCTATATCCTCTTTCTCAATTTGGTGCTGAAAGCCCCGGCCTCCACCCTGGAGATGATTGTGGCGGCCATCCTCTTTGGCGGTGCAATTTTTGTCATCATGGTGGTGCGGCTGAGCCTGTCCTCCATCAGGCTCAGTGAGCATTTTGCCGGCCTGGAACGGCACCGGGCCCTCCACGACGAACTCACCGATCTGCCGAACCGTGCTCTGGCCGAGGAGCGGCTCGACTATGGCCTGCAGATTGCCAAACGGCACAGTAAATCTTTGGCCCTGCTTCTCATGGATCTGGTCCGTTTTAAGGAGATTAACGATTCCCTGGGCCATTTTTACGGAGATTATGTCCTTCAGGAGGTAGCCCATCGGATGAGGGGGGTGGTGCGGGAATCAGATACCCTGGCCAGATTCGGTGGTGATGAATTTTTCATGATGCTGCCCGACACCAGCCTGGAGCAGGCGGTGATGATCAGCATGAAGATTGCTGACGCCATTGATCAGCCCTTCATGATTGAGGGCCATAGTCTCAAGGTGGGTATCAGTATCGGCATTGCCTTGTACCCCGACCACGGCGCCGACAGTGAGACCCTGTTGCAGCGAGCCGATGTCGCCATGTATGAGGCCAAACGTAACGATGTTGTCTATGCCGTCTTTGAACTTGAGCAGCACCGGACAACCTTTAACCGACTGGTCTTGATCGGTGAGCTTCGTGATGCCATCAACAACCACGACCTGTTTCTTAACTACCAGCCGAAAATTTCAATCCAGGATAAGGCCCTGGTCGGCGTAGAGGCTCTGGCCCGTTGGCATCACCCGGAACGAGGACTTATCGGGCCGGATGATTTTGTTGCCCTTGCCGAAGAGGCCGGACTCTGTAAGCCGTTCACCAACCTGGTACTTGACAAGGCCCTGGCGCAATGCGCCAAATGGCGACAGGCCGGCTACCACATTCCTGTCTCGGTGAATCTGTCGATCAAAAACCTCCATGACCTTGATTTCCCCGAAGATGTTGCCAGTCTCCTGCACAAGTGGCAGGTGAAGCCGGAAATGCTGCTCTTTGAGATCACTGAAAGTTGTATCGTCGTTGACCAGGAGAGGGTAGTCAAGGTTATTGGCGAGCTAAAAAAGATGGGCCTGCAGCTCTCCATAGATGATTTCGGGACCGGGTATTCTTCTATAGCCTACTTGAAAAGATTCCCGGCCCAGGAGATCAAGATCGACAAGTCTTTTATCACTGACATGCTCCAGAATGAGGATAATGCGGTGATAGTAAAATCCACCATTGAGATGGTTCATAATATCGGCCGCAAGGTGGTGGCGGAAGGTGTTGAGGATGAAGCTACCATGCAACTCCTGTTGGAACTGGGCTGTGACATTATCCAGGGCTTTCATCTCTGCCGACCTCTGGCAGACAATGAGCTTCAGCAGTGGCTCGATAGCAGCGCCTGGTCGGTTAAAAAACAATAATTTGTCAGCAGTAATTCTGGGGACAGTTTCTTAATTTTTTTCAGAAATATCCCCTTAAAAACGTTGAAGGTTTTTTGAAGGTTGCTTTTGTGCTGTAGTGGTGGGCTCTATCAGGTAGAGATGCCGTAATTCTTTGTAACGTCTCTTGATTCTTCTGCCTGTGACTCTTTGGAGCATATGTCGAACTGTGTATATATGGCCATGGAACGACCTCCAAGACGCTTCCAATCGCCTTGCATTGCGGCCTCTATTCCAGGCGTCACCACGCTATTGCATTTGCCCCCCCAAAAAACTCCATTCAAGTTGACCCCCGGTGTGGAACCGCCCTTTTTAAAGTCCTTAACCTTAAACCTGGAAAGACCTGAGAAAGAAAAAATATCCCGAATCAATCGAGAGCAAGATGCTGTTGCAAGGCTGAAAGGGAGCAATATTGAAAGGTGATTGGCACGCCGCGACTCCGATCAGTGAAATATCCTGGTTAGGGCTATAAATTTGCCAGGCACAAAAATTTTTACAAAAAGGTTGCCTTAAAGGG
>JBFFIS010000425.1:0-2135 GCA_041556375.1 Desulfurivibrionaceae bacterium
GCATGAATAAAAAAAAAGCCCGTAACGTTAAAACGTTACGGGCTTAAGATAAAAAATGGTGCCGAAGGCGAGAATCGAACTCGCACGGCCGTGGGCCACTACCCCCTCAAGATAGCGTGTCTACCAATTCCACCACTTCGGCATCAAATTCTTATGTCTTTTAATGGCCTGCAGCCTCTTGGCTAACGGGTGCAGGCTGCTCAGTCTTGGTGCTTACATCGGGCACCGGCTGAATGGTTTTGTCTATACCACTTTCAGTTTGCTTTGGCACGGAAATTTGTTTCATTACCGAACTTGTCGAATCATTGGCTGAAATATAGGCCAACGTCAGGCTGGTGACCATAAAGATAACCGCAGAGGCCGTGGTTATCTTGCTCAAAATGGGCATAGGTCCGTCAGCGCCAAAGACCGTCTGATTGGAGCCGCCACCGAAGGTCGCGCCCATATCCGCACCCTTACCCTGCTGGAGCAGGACAATGCCGATGAGAAACAGGCAAACAAGAATGTGGATAATTGTCAGAAGAGTGGTCATGTTTTTTACATCGCTTCAAAGTTTATAATGCGCAGAAAGGATTCTGCCTTGAGGGCAGCGCCACCAACTAAGGCACCGTCCACGTCGGTCTGGCTCATCAGTTCATCAACATTCGCCGGATTGACCGAGCCACCATACAATATTCTGATTTGCTGGGCAATAGCTTTGTCAAAAATATCAGCAAGCAGAGAGCGGCAGAATTCATGGGCCTCCTGGGCCTGGGCTGTCGAGGCGGTCTTGCCGGTGCCTATGGCCCATACCGGTTCATAGGCCACCACCAGCTGGCTGCCCGACTTGAGGACAACGCCGTCAAGGCCACGGCGCAGCTGTTTTTCGAGTATAGCCGTGGTGGCACCCGCCTCACGTTCCTCCAGGGTTTCGCCGATACAGAGGATGGGGAGGATGCCAAAGTTAAGGGCGCCGCGGAGCCGTTTGTTGATCAGGGCATTACTCTCAGCAAAGATCTGGCGGCGTTCCGAGTGGCCGATGATGGCCATGGTGGCGCCGGCATCTTTCAGCATGAGAGGTGAGATCTCACCGGTGAAGGCGCCCTTTTCCTCCCAACAGATATTCTGGGAGGCAAGGTTGATAGCTGTAGAGCGCAGGGCGTCGCCCACGGCATTCAAGGCCGGGGCAGAGGGAGCCAGCATTACCTGGCGACCGTCCGGCACCGGTTCAGCGGCAATGGCGCGGGCAAGCTCTGTGGCCTCGGCAACAGTGGTGAACATCTTCCAGTTGCCGGCCAGCAGGGGAGTTCTTTCCATGGTCATTCCTCGCTTAGACTTTATCGTTTAAGGCCACAACGCCGGGGAGATCTTTGCCCTCCATGAGCATGAGAAAGGCGCCGCCGCCGGTGGACATGTAGGAGATATTGTTGCTCTCACCGGCCTTATGGACGGCAACGTCCGTATCGCCGCCACCGACAATGGTCAGGGCGTGCGAGGCGGCAACATGGGACACCATGGCCATGGTGCCGCGGGAAAAGGCGTCCATCTCAAAGGCACCCATGGGGCCGTTCCAGATAATGGTCTTGGCCGACTCCAGGGCCTCGTTAAACAACGTGCTGGAGGCGGGGCCGATATCCAGGATCATCCATTCGGCCGGAACTTCCTGGGTTGTGGTTTGTTTGGTCTCGGCGTCAGGATCGAATTTGTCAGCGACAATGCAGTCCACTGGCAGGTAGAGCTTGACGTTTTGGCGCTGGGCCTTCTCCATCAAGCTTTTGGCGGTATCGATCAGGTCTTCTTCAACCAGGGATTTGCCGATCTGGTAGCCCATGGCCTTCAGGAAGGTGTTGGCCATGGCGCCGCCGATAATCATCTTGTCCACCCGGTCCATGAGGTTGCGTAAGGCTCCGAGCTTGCTGGAGACCTTGGCGCCGCCGATAATGGCCACCAGGGGCCGTCTCGGATCGGCAACGGAGCGATGGAAATAATCCATCTCCTTCTGGAGCAGAAAACCAGCAGCACAGGTGGCAACATGGTGGGTGATTCCGGTTCCATTGATGACGGCGATTCTGCTCGGGTGGTGGTGGCGTCGTTCCCGTCGCATGGCGTGGGGCAAGTCGATCACGGCGCGGCCTTCGCGGTGGAATCGGTGGCTA
>JBFFIS010000426.1:0-2111 GCA_041556375.1 Desulfurivibrionaceae bacterium
AATTTTAGTTTCACAGATTTCACCAACAGTCTTTTTAATAAGACTAACCTTTCAAGGGCGGATTTTACGGAGGCAGTTAATTATCAGATAAATATCAATCATAACGATATAAAGGGAGCACGGTTTAGTCGTTTTGAGGCAATCAGTTTGCTTGAAAGCTTGGAAATTGAGTTGGTGGATTGAGGGGGGGAGAGGTTAATTACAAACAAAAACAAGCTAGATATATGCGCCCAGTGATAGTTTAAATAAATGGTAACTGCTCGCCCCCCTCACTGACCGAGGCGATCAAATCTCTTTATCGGCCGATCAGAATCACTAAATAGCCATGCGCTGTGATCCATGATCAAATAGGCATTATCCATAGATAACGCCCAACACCACTGATGGCCTCACTCGACAAAATCACCGTCCGGGAAGAAGTAGGTAAGCTCAAGGCTGACTTCGAGCAGTTATCCCGTGAAGGCAAGGTCACGCCTGAAACCAGCGCGTTATTTAAAAGCCTGTTGCTCATTGTAGAGCTGATTTTGTCCATCTTCCTGGAGCGCCAGACCAGGAAGACCAGCAAAAACTCCAGCCTGCCTTCATCGCAAACGGACAAGGATGACACCAGTCTATCCCACCCCCATGGCTCAACCAAACGACAGTTAGCCTCCGAGACCGTGGCCAATCACCGTCGTGTCGAGACGGTCACGGTTGCCACTGTCGATACCTGCGATGTCTGTGGCAGCCCGCTCGATGGCGTCGAGTGCATAGAACACGAACGACGCACCAAAATCGACATCGTCTTTGAGAAGGTCGTCGAGCACGTGGATGCCGAAATCAAACAATGTCCCGAATGCGCCGGCACGGTCAAGGGCCTGTTTCCCACCGACATGCCCGGCCCCTTGCAATACGGCAATGGACTCAAGGCCTATCTCATCAACCTGATGGTTAGCCAGATGATGCCTCTGGTCCGCACCCGGTCCCTCACCGAGTCCCTGCTGGGTGAGCGCCTCTCCGAGTCCACTTTGCTCAACGCCGTGGCCCGGCTGCATCAAGCACTGGCGCCCTGGGAAAAAAACGCGATCGAACACCTGATAACCCAACCCGCCATGCATGTGGATGAAAGCGGCTTTCGGGTCGATGGCAAGAACCATTGGATCCACGTTTATGCCGCAGGGGACATCACCCTCAAGTGCTTACACCGAAAACGCGGCAAGGTGGCCATGGATGAGATTGACATTATCCCCCGCTACGGCGGTACCACCATCCACGACTGCTGGGCCTCTTATTTTGCCTATGACGACTGCTCTCATGGTCTGTGCGGCTCGCACCTGTTGCGGGAGCTGACCTTTGTGGTCGATGCCAACGGCTATGCCTGGGCGCGGAACATGAAACAGCTACTGAAAGTCACCGCGCTCGCTGTCACCAGGAGTGAAAGCAAGTGCCTGGACGACAAACAGTTGGCCAATCTTCAAAAGCGTTATCGTGCCATTCTCACTCGCGGTGAGAAAGAGCTGCCACCCATCCCTCCCAAGCCCTCTGGCAAACGGGGGAAACTGGCCAAGTCCGAGGCCCATAACTTATGGGGGCGGCTCAAGCGGCATGAAGCAGCGGTATTACTCTTTGCCAGAGAGCCCCATGTAGCCTTTACCAATAATCGCGCTGAGCGTGACTTGAGAATGGCCAAGGTCAAACAGAAGGTCTCCGGCTGTTTTCGCACTGTCCACTATGCCCAGGCTTATTGCAGAATATCCAGCTACCTGCAAACCATGGCCAATCAGGGGCATAATCCACTCATCGCAATTCAAATGGCACTCGCTGGGGAGTGGGTACCTATGTCTGGGGGCGAGTAGATACTTATTTGTTTACAATCGCCTTTAATTTATCCCTAATTTTCTCTTGACTCTCCCCTCAAAACTCCTTAGTTTTGGAGATGCAAAACCGCTCATAAAAAAGCACCGGACGGAGATGTTGGAGCATCACCCGCCCGGCTAACCCTAAGACTGATCCAACCAGACCTTAGGGCTGCGTCGAGTATACAACAACCCGACGATGTTCTTCATCGTCTGTTGTGTGACCTGCGGCCCTACTGTCATTACGACGTCGGGGCCGCTTTTGCTTGAGCTCAC
>JBFFIS010000427.1:0-2108 GCA_041556375.1 Desulfurivibrionaceae bacterium
GGGCCTGGCCGGGCCCATGATAGGGGTCCTGACCGATGATCACCACCTTGACCTCATCAAAAGGCAGCAGATTCATGGCGTTGAAGATGTCCGGTCCTGGCGGGTAAATAATCTTGCCCGCCTGCTTCTCGCGGAGGAGAAAGGCGCGGAGCTCAAGCATGTACTCCTGCTCAAATTCCTGACCGATGCGACTCTTCCAGGAGGGCGATAACTGCAGACGATCCTGTATCTCTGACATAGGGTGAACCTTTAACTCTCTCTTTAAATCCCAGAACTCCATAACCTATTCAGCAAGTGACTCTATCCCACGTGAGGAGGGATTGCAAACAACATCATACCCCCTTATCCCCGTGTGCTAAACGCAAAAAAGGCCGGAAGAAACTCTTCCGACCTTTTAGGCTAACGCTTATGTCCAGAGAGTCTTACTTCACTTCTTTGAACATATCCTCATACACCTTCTGCAACTCACCGCTGCGAATCGCTGCTTTGAGTTCGGCTGTCGGTTTCTCCAGCCAGGTATGCATTGGGTCATTCTTGAGCAAATTGTCAATATAGGCGTTGACGTCAGGATCGTTATAATGACGGGCCTCAGGAATGAGCTTGAAGTAGAAATTATGGGCAACATCATAGATGCCGTGCCACCAGGTGTAATCCGGCCCCATCATGGCAGCACCCATCCGGGCACGTCGACCTTCATGATGCCAGAGCTCCCAATACTCCCACTCGATGGTGTTTGAGAATGCCGCAGGCCGCTCAAGAAGACCTTTCTTCTTAACCAATTTCATAATCTCGCCGGCAGGCTTAGCAAATTTCTCATTGTAGAGATTCACCATGGCGTCATACTGATAATAATGGCCATCGACAAATCGCGCCTGGTGACAGTTCAGACAAACGTCCTTCATATTACCGCGCTTGACCTTCCAGTTGTCTTTAAATTTCGACACCGGTGGTCTCAGCGTCCAGGAAATACGATCACCCACATCATGGGTAATTTTCTGATTGCTGGTCGCGGAGATATGACAGGTGGCGCAGCTCGGTGCTTCATAATAATCCTCACCGACGACCCACTTGTCCTTATCCATGTTGAGTTTATCCTTATGGGCATAATAGGCGATGCCATGCTTGGACTCCTCATAGATTTCTTTTTGAGGATGATCCGGGCCGAGGTGGCATTTACCGCAGTTTTCAGGCTGACGGGCCTGCTCAACCGAGAAGGAATGGCGGCCATGGCAGGCGTTACAGGAACCCTTGGAGCCATCGGGATTAATTCGGCCGATACCGGAGTTTGGCCAGGTTTCTTTGGAAAGTTTGTTCGGCGCCTTGGGGTCAATCTTAATTTTGGAACCATGACAGGTTGCACAACCGGCGATGACCACAGGTTTACCACCAGCCACATGGGCCAGATAGGCATCCTTGGATTCAAGAATTTCACCGGCATGGGCGTGATACGACTTGGTGGTCTGCTCGGCCTCAGCCTCATGGCATTTACCACAATCCAGTGGCGTCACCAGGGTGGCAATGGTCGATCCATGATGTTTGAAGGCATCAATGTCTTTTTTATCTGCCCCATGACAGTCGAGGCAACCGACCCCTTCCTTGGCATGGGTGGAATTCTTCCACTGCTTGTGGAGTCCGGGGTTTTTCTTCTCATGGCAGGACGCACACTTGTCTCCCGCAAGCGCTTGTGTTGCCCCCAAGCCAAACAACGTCGTGGCAAGAATTAGGGCGAGACCCATAGGTTTCTTCATCGTTACACTCCTGTATGGTTACGGTTGATATTTAGACTTTTGTCGACCAAGACATAAGCCCATGCTGCGCTATAACAGACTAAGAGTATTGTATTTTATCTATAATCGAGCTGTGAGCTCACGGTGCCACATTGAAATGCCAGTTATTATTCTGGCGAAAACAAAAACAAAAGTAAACTAAAAGAATACAGGTTACCAGAAGGGTCCGGCCGCTCCCGACTTCGCAGCAGTTCTAAAACGAAAAAAGACGATGGAATAAAAACCCCATCGTCTTTTGCTGAGGAGTTGATGTCCCTCACCCCGACTCTATTTATGGATGCGCCCTGCTCAGTAGGTCAGTCAGCCCACCACCGATCAGCA
>JBFFIS010000428.1:0-2103 GCA_041556375.1 Desulfurivibrionaceae bacterium
CGCAGCCGGCCCTGGAGCGTCAATCGCATGGCACAACTGGCCGGAGAATTTTTGCTGGCCCAGGGTGATGCCTATGTCCGTGAGGTTCAGGCCTTCATGGCCAGCGAAAGGCCCGCCTTTGTTGAGCGTCTGCAGGCCATGCCAGGCTTGGCCGTGGTGCCTGGAGTGGTCAACTTTATTCTCTGCCGCCTAACGACCATGGGGGCAGGTGAACTTGCTGAAAAAATGCTGGCCGAAAAAATCATGATCCGTAACTGCGCCAGTTTTGACGGCCTTGATGACCGCTTTTTTAGGGTTTCCCTGAAAAGCCGCGCTGATAACCGTCATTTTTTTGATGTCCTGACATCCATCCTTCAATAATTAGAGAAAAATTACAGAACAATGCGTATTGCCATCCTCTCGGATACCCATGATCATATTCCCAACCTGAGATCTGCCGTCACCTATTGTAACGCCTATGGCGTCCAAATGATGATCCATTGCGGCGACCTGATTTCGCCCTTTATGCTTATGGAGCTTGCCGAATTTTCCGGCCCTGTCCATCTTATCTATGGTAATAATGTCGGTGATCAGCACCTGATCTCCCAGTCGTGCGGCACCAAATATTCAACGATAACCCATCACGGCACTCTGGGGGCCGTCGAGGCAGGGGGCATTAAGTTTGCCTTTAACCATTATCCCCTGTTGGCCCGCGGTATTGCCCTGCAGGGCAGCTTTGATGTGGTGTGCTGTGGGCATACCCACCGCTATCAAGTTGAAAAGATTGGTGAGTGTCTGCTCATTAATCCCGGTGATCTGCATGGCGGAAAAGAGCAGCCCGGCTTTGTTATTTTTGAAACAGCAACGAAAAATATAGAAAGGGTCGATATTGGTGAGGCCTTTTTTCCTGATACTTCGGAGTAAGATACGAGGATATGTCGATGACAGAAGAAAATGACGGTATGGCCGAGTCCATGGAAAGTTTTGCCGATATGTTCGAGTCTTCACAGGTTGAGAGCAGTAAGCTTGAGCCTGGTCAGAAGGTTGAGGCTGAGGTGGTTCGGGTTAAAAAAGAGTGGATCTTTGTCGATGTCGGCGGCAAGAGTGAGGGGGCCTTGGCCTGTTCGGAAATGCTTGGCGATGACGGTCAGCCGATGGTGAAGGAGGGCGATACCATTACCGCCTATTTCCTCGTCACTAAAGAGGGTCAGATGCTCTTTACCACCAAGATGAGCGGCGCCGCAGCCCTGGCCCATCTGGAAGAGGTCTATCGGGGCGGGATTCCCATCGATGGCGAGATCACCAAAGAGATCAAGGGTGGCTTTGAGGTCAAGATCGGCGGTACTACCCGCGCCTTTTGTCCCTACTCCCAGATTGCCCTGCGTCGGGTCAGTGATTCCAGCCAATTTGTCGGCCAGACCCTGGCCTTTATGATTATCGAATACAAGGAGAACGGTCGCAATATCATTCTTTCCCGGCGCTCCCTGCTTGAAGAGGAGCAGGCCGAAAAGAGAGAGGCCCTCAAGGACAAGCTGGCCGTGGGTGATGTGGTCACCGGTACCATTACCTCTCTGCAGAATTTCGGGGCCTTTGTCGATATCGGTGGTATCGAGGGTCTTATCCCGGTTTCAGAAATAAGCTGGGGCCGGGTCTCTGACATCCGTGCCACCCTGGAGGAGGGCCAGAGCGTTGAGGTTTCGATACTTAAGCTTGACTGGGAGGCCAACCGTTTTTCCTTTAGCCTCAAGGCTACTCAGGCTGATCCTTGGGAGAGTGTCGAGGGTCTGTTTAAGGAGGGCCAAAGCCTCACCGGCGTTGTGGCCCGCATCACTGATTTCGGTGTCTTTGTTAATCTGGCCGCCGGTATCGATGGCCTGGTGCATATCTCCAACCTGGGAGCTGGTCGCCGGATCAACCATCCGCGTGAGGTGGTGAGCGACGGTCAGGAGCTTGAGGTCCGTATTGATCAGATCGATGCCGAAAACAAGAGAATATCGCTGTCCATTCCTGAGATTGAAGGCAAAAAGGCGGAGCTGCAGAAGAAGAAACAGGCCTCCAAGCAGAAAGAGCCTGATTTGCGGGAAGAGTTTGACCGTTTCAGCAAGGACAAGAAGGAGAAGATCC
>JBFFIS010000429.1:0-2098 GCA_041556375.1 Desulfurivibrionaceae bacterium
AGTAAGCTATTTTGAACAGACGGACAGGCTTGTATTGACAGCCGAACAACTTGGAGAGTTTTATTTTAAATCAGGCTATAGCTATTTCATGATGGAAGATATGGAAAAACAAGGGCTTCCCGAACACCTTACCGACCTGCGCTCCTGTCTGGTGCGCAGCCTGCTGGCTGTTATTGTCTGTTTTGCCGGGTCCTATTATTATATAGATCCCATTGGAGACTGGTTCTTTAAGCCGCTCTTTGAAGTCCTGCCGGAAGGTTCAAGCCTGATTTTTATCTCCTATCAGGAGGCCTTTTTTTTTACCTAAAATTAGCCCTGACCTGCGGCGTTCTTCTCGCCTCACCGGTGATTTTCTGGCAGATCTGGCGCTTTGTCGCCCCTGGCCTTTACCAGCATGAAAAGCGGCTGGCCATCCCCTTTACCATCCTTTCCTCTTTCTGTTTCTTAGGCGGTGCCGCCTTCGGCTATTATGTAGTTTTTCCGCCTGCCTTCAATTTCCTCATGGGCTATTCCACCGATTTCCTTAAGGCTACGCCTACGGTCAAGGAGTATTTTTCCCTCGCCCTAAGGCTGCTCATTGCCTTTGGCGCTGTCTTTGAGCTCCCCGTTGTCATGGTCATCCTCGCCAAGATCGGCATCGTCGATGGCCCCTTCCTCCGTAAAAATCGAAAATACGCCTTCCTCATCTCCTTTATTGTCGCCGCCATCCTCACCCCTACGCCGGACATCGTCAATCAAATGCTCATGGGCATCCCTTTGGTTGTTCTCTATGAGATCTCCATTGTCGCCGTCTGGATGTTCGGCAAAAAGAAGTTCAGTGGATTCGAGGTTAGTCCGGAGGATAAATCTGAAGATGGTGTTGATGCGCCCTCATCCCAGCCCCCCGAAGTTTCCTCGTAGCCTCTTGCCTCCTTCTGGGGCAGGCGCGTGACTTGAGCCCCGACCCTCTTGGCCTGCGCTTTTTTCTCTAGTTTTTTAGACAGGATTCCTATGTCTTTTTGAGAGAGGGGAAGGAGGATGTGCGAGCTTCGGAAAATGTGACTAAGGCGATGACCGTCTGGGGCGGGATTACACGCTAGACAACGACATCAATACGCTGGCTGGCCACCCTCTGTTGCTCGGCCCGGGCATCTCTGACCCGCTGGCGGGCCTGGACTTCGTCGGACTTGGCCTTGTTAAGGCGCTCTTGGGCCTTTTGTTCCTGGACCTGGGCCTCGCGTTTGTTCTCGACGGCCTGCTGCTGGTCGTCCTTGGCTGCCTCAACCCGGCGGGAGGCTGCTTGTTGGTTGGCCCTGAACTGCTGGCTGGAAAAAGAAGAGGGAGACGGGGTGCTGTTACCTGCAATGCTGTTATCTGCCATCATAGCCTCCACGTCTCTTAATGGAGTGGTACTCTCACACACTCCATTAGTCCTCATTGTCCTGAGTAGGGCAACCTGAAAAAACTACATAATATATATATTAAGCAGAGATTGAAAAAATGCCATAGAGAATTTTGGGCTGGTACCCCCTTCAATTATGGGGTGATGAGGTGGGATTGAAAGAGCACCCCTAATGCCCGTGGGTGAAGATGGTTGCTGTCAAGGTGGAACTGGTTGTCGGGTGCACCTGTGTCGTCTGTGGTTAGGGCAAACACATCTAACATGCTCCATCCCCTGGCACTGCATACCCGCTTTAAGTGATCATTAAAGAGGTGAATGACCTCCAGAACCAGCTCCCTTGTTACTGTGTCCAATTTGGCTGTTGTGATCTCTGTCGGGGCTGGTACGCCATAAAATATGAGCTCATGGTCAAATGGTTTTGCTGTTTCTGTGACAAAGTCGACATATCTCTCGACAATTTCAGGCATGGAAGAGCGGTAGTCAATACCCTTTTCTAGGTAAGCCGGAATAATCCCCTCGTCCGGTCGGCAGTCTATTTCCCCCATGCCAATGATGACCTTTGATTTTGGAGGTAGGGCCTTGAGAATAATTTCAACACTTTTGTTGAACTGGTTGGTTTCCGTTCTGCCAAGATGCCATGCCTTGCAGCCCTGAATAAAGGTGGAGAGGACACGGTATTCCTGGCCCTTATAAAAGACAACAGTCTCAGATGAGGAT
>JBFFIS010000430.1:0-2093 GCA_041556375.1 Desulfurivibrionaceae bacterium
AACGACCCCGCCGATTATGAGCCATGGCGGGCTCGTGGGGGTCGGCCTTGGCGGCAGGATATCAAAGGAGCCCTCCGCTGGAGCGGGGTCGAGAATCTCTACTGTTGGCAGGACGAGGCTGAGCCGTGTTACGCTGCCATCTGTTTTTTTACCTGTGATGGTCAGGGGAGGCAGATCGTATTCGCCCTTATTATAGGGTTCAATGAGCCAGGAGGTGGTGGTGATGATTTCTGTCGTACGCTGGCGGGTGGTCTTGCCCTCTTCGACCAAGGTGAAATCTCCAAAGACCAGCCCGGTAAAGCTTGGGAGATCTACGGTGAGTGATTCAGGACTTCTCACCACGAGGCTGGCCTGGAGGCGATCCACCGAGGTGACCTGGACTTGGCCGTCGCTATTGAGGGTGAGGGTGGTTCCTGTGAGGCTGAACTGAGCGTTTATCTGGCCGTGCTGCTCTTCGATGTCAAGCACGGTGATGGGTTCACCAGCATATGCTGAATCGGCTATGATGATGAGGATGATCCACAGGAAAAATCGCATCAATGCACCCTGCGCCGTTCACGTGCCTTAAAAAAATGCACTAGATCTGTTACATAATCATCCCCGGTTTTGATGGGGATGTGGTCAATGGCCTGTTTCTTAAAGGTGGTGGCCAGTTTCTCCTGCCGTCCCTTGCTGATACGGGCAAAGTTGTTGCGTACGGTTTTTGATGAGCTGTCCACCAGAAGAATTTTTCCGGTTTCGTTATCGCAGAGTTCCACAAGCCCGGCTTTGGGGAGCATCATCTCCGCAGGGTCGGTGATGGAAAGGGCGACGATGTCGTGGCGTTTTGAGGCGGCGCGGATACTCTTTGAAAAATCCGGAGCCCGAAAATCCGAGATGAGAAAGAGGACGGCCTTTTTCTTGAACAATCTCGAAATATGATTCAGGGCCTGGTTGATGTCGGTTTTCCGGCCTTTGGGTTTGAGGCGTAACACCTCGCGGATGATATGCAGGACATGACGGGTTCCCTTTCTGGGTGGGATGTAGAGCTCGATTTCATCGGTGAAGACCAGAAGCCCGGCCTTGTCATTATTGCGAATGGCAGAAAAGGCCAGCAGACCGCAGAGCTCGGCGGCAACCTCATTCTTTGTTTTTCCGGTGGAGCCAAATTGGCCCGAACCTGAAAGGTCCACCATGAGCAGCACGGTGAGCTCCCGCTCTTCGACATATCTTTTGATGTGAGGGATGCCCGTGCGAGCGGTAACATTCCAGTCGATGGTGCGGACGTCATCGCCTGGTTGATATTCACGAACCTCATCAAACTCCATGCCCCGCCCCTTAAAGACGGAGTGGTATTCGCCGGCAAGAATGTCGGTGACAGCCTTTTTTGCCATGATTTGGATATGGCGTATTTTATGCTGTAACTCTTTGTTGATCATTGTTTTAGTTTTTCGGCGCTTCGCTCCTAGTGATTTAGGCTGGAGGCTGTTAGGGGTGTTTTTTTAGTTGGCAGGTAGCATTTTTTTTATCTAATAGCCTAACCGTCTCCAGCCTAAAAAGCCTAAGTGCAGCAAAGCACCGCGCTATGGGACTTCAACGGTTTCCATGATTCGGTTGATGAGTTGGTCTGAATCGATTTCCTCGGCCTCGGCCTCATAGGTGAGCATGAGGCGATGTCTGAGAACGTCCAGGCCAACGTCTTTAATGTCCTGGGGTGTAACGTAACCTCTGCCATCCAGCAGGGCGGTGGCCCGTGCCGCTTGGGCCAGAAAAATTGTCGCTCTGGGAGAGGCGCCAAATTCGATAAATGGGCCGATGTCCAGCTTGTAGTTGCCGGGGTTTCTGGTGGCATCCACCAGATTGACAATATACTCTTCCACCCGTGGGTCGATAAAGATGGCTGAAGCAACCTTGCGAAAGTCCATGATCTGTTCTGATGAGAGAATTCCATTGACCGTAATCTCTTCACCACTGGACATGGTGCGCAGTATCTGCAGCTCTTCATCCTTCTCAGGGTAAGAGACCTTGAGCTTGAACATAAAGCGGTCGACCTGGGCCTCAGGCAGGGGATAGGTTCCTTCCTGCTCAACGGGGTTTTGGGTGGCCAGTACCAT
>JBFFIS010000431.1:0-2088 GCA_041556375.1 Desulfurivibrionaceae bacterium
AAAATCCTCAGCCGTGTTCAGAATTTCACCGTAATCAATATCAAGGACGAACATCCGAACAAGGAAGTCTTTGAACTGGTGCCCTACGAGCTTGCCAAGAAGTACATGATGGTACCCATCCGCAAGACAGACAAAACCTTGCAGATCACCATGGCCGAGCCCACCGACACCCAGGCCGTGGATGAGCTCCAGTTCGAACTGAAGCTTGGCCTTTCCGTTGGTGTCTCTATTGAGCGTGAGATCGTTGATGCCTTTAGGGAATATTATAATATTTCGGATGAGGAGTATGCGGAGCTTTCTCTGGCTGAAGAAGCGGCAGAAGAAGAGGAAGACATTACCAGTATCGATGACTTTGGCTCTCTGGCCTCAGAGGTGGCTGATGATATGGCCATCGAGGCCACGGACATGGATGAGGGGCCGGAGCAGTTTTCCGCCTCTGATGCGCCGATCATCAAGCTGGTTAACGGTATCCTCATTAAGGCAGTCAAGGATGGCGTCAGTGATGTCCATATTGAGCCCTACGAAAAAAACCTCCAGGTTCGTTATCGTCTTGATGGCTCCCTGTATAAATCCATGAATCTGCCCATCGGCATCAAGAATGCCCTGACCTCAAGGATGAAAATTCTTTCCGCCCTTGATATTACTGAGCGCCGAGTGCCTCAGGATGGTCGTATCAAGATGCGCATCGGCAAGAACAGGGTGGTCGATTTTCGTGTCTCCACTCTGCCCACCCTCTGGGGGGAGTCCATTGTTCTGCGTATTCTTGATAAGAGCTCCCTGAATGTTGACCTTGTCAAGCTCGGCTTTGAGGTAGAAACCTTTGATGCCCTGAAGCGCTGCCTGACCAGACCTCAGGGCCTGCTCCTTGTTACGGGCCCCACCGGTTCTGGTAAAACCGTTACCCTGTACTCGGCCCTCAACTCCCTTAATAAGGAGGACACCAAGATCCTTACTGCTGAGGATCCGGTGGAGTTTAACTTTAAGGGGATTAACCAGGTCAATGTCCATCAAGAGGTGGGCATGACCTTCCCGGCTGCCCTTAAGGCCTTCCTGCGTCAAGATCCAGATATCATCATGGTCGGTGAGATTCGCGATATGGAGACTGCTGAGATCGCTATCAAGGCTGCCATGACCGGCCATCTCGTCTTTTCAACCCTCCATACCAATGACGCGGCCGCCACCATCGGTCGTCTCATCGATATCGGTATCCCCCCGTACATGCTGGCCTCGTCTCTTACCATGGTGTTGGCCCAGCGCCTCGGGCGCCGTCTCTGCCAGAAGTGCATGACGCCCATTGACCGTCCTGATGAAAAAGAACTGTTGTCCATGGGCTTCACTGAAGAGTTGCTTGAGAAAGAATGGACTCTCAAGGAGCCGAAAGGGTGCTCGGTTTGCAATGGCGGCGGTTATAAGGGCAGGGTGGGCTTCTTTGAGCTCATGGAGGTGACCGATCCTGTTTCTGAGGCCATCAATGCCCAGGTTCCAGAGGACCAGCTGCGCAAGGTTGCCGTCCAGGAGGGTATGAATCCTCTGCGCTATGCCGCTATCTTAAAGGCAACCCAAGGGATTACGGATTTGCGTGAGGTGGAGCGCCGCACCATTCTGAATGAGGAAAGTCTGCCCGCCTATCTGGTCAACCCCGATGTGGAGCTCTATGAGGATGGGGATGACATTATTCATCAGGGCAATAAGGACAATGACTTTTTCCAACTTCTTCAGGGCACGGTGATGGTTGTCCGTGATGGCAAGAGGATTGCCGACATCAAAGAGCCCGGTGAATATTTTGGAGAGATGTCAGCTATTTCCGGAGAACCTCGTTCGGCATCAATTGTCTCCAAGGGCCGTTCAAAGATTAAACGCTATCCTGGTGATAAGATCATGGAGGTTATCCAAACCCAGCCCAAGGTTGCCCGCTATCTTTTCGAGACCTTGGTCAACCGCCTCTCTCAAACATCTGATATTATCGTTAAACTTGCTGAGAATGCCCGCCGCTAAAAGTTCTTTTTTAGCTTTTCGGTCAGACGTTGCCGCAATTCCCCTTGTACTTCTGTAGTACTACCTAAACCCCCTAGGTAGAGTTACCGGCTT
>JBFFIS010000432.1:0-2080 GCA_041556375.1 Desulfurivibrionaceae bacterium
AACCTGGAAGAAGGCGGAACCTTCCTCCTGACCACCACCCACGATGCCAAGTCCATTTGGAAGACCTTGCCATCCACTGTTCAAGAACAACTCATTGCCAAAAAAGCAAAGTTCTACATCATTGATGCCCTGGCACTCGGTGCAGCCCTCGGTCTCGGCGCTCGCATCAACATGATCATGCAAACTGCCTTCTTCCTGATCTCTGGAATTCTGACCAAGGATGAGTCCATCAGAGCCATTAAAGATGCCATCAAGAAGACCTACGGCAAGAAAGGCGATAAAGTCGTGCAGATGAACTATGACGCTGTTGACGGCGCCATTGAGAACATCGTTGAAGTTAAGCTTGGTAAGTCCACCAAGGGACACGCCATTCCTGAAACCGTACCTGCTGATGCTCCTGAGTTCGTTAAAGAAGTAACTGCTCAGATGATCCGCGGTAAAGGTGATCAGATTAAGGTTTCTGAGTTCCCGAATGACGGTACATGGCCAACAGCTACCACCCAATACGAGAAGCGTAACATTGCGGTTAACGTTCCCGAGTGGTTGTCTGAGAACTGTATCCAATGTGGTCGCTGTTCAATGGTTTGTCCCCACGCTGCTATCCGCCTCAAGGTGGTTGACAAGCTGAAAGGTGCCGCACCTAAGTCCTTCAAGACCCTTGATGCCGTCGGTAAAGAATTCAAAGACAAGACCTTTGCTATTCAGGTCTTCACTGAAGACTGTTGTGGCTGTAGTCTCTGTGTTAATGCGTGCCCTGCTAAGACCAAGGCCTTGCAGATGATTCCAAACACAGAAGACCTTAAGAAGGTTGAGCAGAAGAACGTCAAGTACTTCCTCAGCCAGCCTGAGATTGATCCATCAATTATCAATCATGCCACCATCAAAGGTAGCCAGCTCTTGCGCCCCCTCTTTGAGTTCTCCGGCGCCTGTGCCGGTTGTGGTGAGACTCCTTACATCAAGCTTGTTACCCAGATGTTCGGTGACCGCATGATGATCGCCAACGCCACCGGTTGTTCCTCAATTTATGGTGGTAACCTGCCAACAACACCTTATGCTAAGCGTGAAGATGGTCGTGGACCAGCCTGGGCCAACTCTCTGTTTGAAGATAATGCCGAGTTTGGTCTTGGAATGCGTGCTGCGATCAATAAGCTTTCTGCCCAAGCTGTAGAGCTCATGGAAAAAGCTGTTGCCGCAAAGATTATTCCTAAGAAGATGGCTGATGAGATCCTTGATGCGCCGCAAAAGACCCAAATGGACATTGAAGCTCAACGTGAGCGCGTTGGTAAGTTAAAGTCCAAGCTTGGTGGCAATGACAATGTGATTGCCAAACGTCTCATGCCTCTTGTTGATTACCTGGTGAAGAAATCCTGCTGGATCTTCGGTGGTGACGGTTGGGCCTATGATATCGGTTACGGTGGTCTTGACCACGTCCTTGCCTCCGGCGAGAACGTTAACGTTATGATCCTTGACACCGAGGTGTACTCAAACACCGGTGGTCAGATGTCCAAGTCCACCCCTCGTGCTGCTACGGCGCAATTTGCTGCCAGTGGTAAGAAGATGGCCAAGAAGGATATCGGCATGATCTTCTCCACCTACGGCAACGTTTACGTTGCCAAGGTGAATATGGGTGCCAATCCTGCTCATGTTGCTAAATGTATTGCCGAAGCAGAAGCCTATGATGGACCATCGTTGATCATTGCTTACTCGCATTGTATCAACCATGGTATCAACATGACTCAAGGTCTCAACCAACAAAAGATGGCTGTTGATTGTGGTCACTGGCCTCTTTACAGCTACAACCCAGAGCTTGAAGCAGCTGGTCAGAATCCCTTGAAGATTGTTTCTAAGGAGCCTACCATCAAGTTCGAAGAGTACGCCTTAACTGAAAACCGTTATCGCATGCTGAAGATGATGAACCCTGAGCACGCTGATGAGCTCATGGCTATGGCCCAGGCGGACGTTGATAAGTCTCTCAAGTTCCTCCACGGTCGTGCTGCAGCTCTTGAGCCTGAGAAATAAGAAGTCATTATTTCTTGAATAGTCCCAAAAAAGGGGCGATGTGGATTTTTCCACATCGCCC
>JBFFIS010000433.1:0-2029 GCA_041556375.1 Desulfurivibrionaceae bacterium
AGGAACAGATCGAGCAGATGTATCTGCCCACCGTTCCCCTGCCCTCGGGCGGCTCTATCGTCATCAACCCCACCGAGGCCCTGGTGGCCATTGACGTCAACTCCGGCCGCACCTCCAAGGACAAGAATTTCGAAAAGACCATCTTCCTGGCCAACATGGAGGCTGCCGAAGAACTGGCCCGCCAGCTCCGCCTCCGTGACCTGGGTGGCCTCATTGTCGTTGACTTCATCGACATGCGGGACAACAAAAATATCCGCGAGGTTGAGAAAAAAGTAAAAAGTGCCATGAAGATGGATAAGGCCAAGGTCGACACCAGCCGCATCTCCAAATTCGGGCTCATGCAGATCTCCCGCCAGCGCCTCGGACCACCAATCCAGAAGGGCAACTACATCATCTGTGAACATTGCCAGGGCCACGGCATGGTTAAATCCGTCGAGACCACGGCACTGGCCTTGATGCGCCGCATCCAGACAGCGGCGGTCAAACGCCACATCCGGGCCATCCACTGCGACCTGCCCCTCAAGGTCGCCCAATATCTCCTTAACCAGAAACGCGCTGAAATTGCCGAACTTGAGCAGCGCTACAAGGTGGAAATCCGCATCATCGCCAACCCGGACCTTACTCCGGCCCAAGGCGAGCTGAAATTTCTCAAGCACAGCTAAGAGCTGAGCACCAAACACCATAAAAAAAGGGGCGATTGATTTCTTCAATCGCCCCTTTTTTTATGTGCTTCACTGATCACAGTGGAACCTTTGATTTTAAATGTTTGATTTTCCCCGATTCAGACCTAAACGAGCAGGAAGCTGGGCAAGGCGAATAGCATTGCAGCATGTTTGAGCACCCCGCAAGGGGGTATAAACTTAGCGAGTTTCTGCAATGCCGTCTTGCACAGTGGAAAGCGAGTGGTGCCGAAGGCCAGGACTGTTAGGGGTGCTTTTTTTGGTTCGTTTTTGGGCAAGCAGCCAGCGAAGTGGGCGAAAATGAACTAACAATATCCGGTGCAAGAAAAGGTGATACAGTCTGCCCACTCTAAGCCTTGACGCCCTTTTTTATGGGTGAACACCTATGAAATTACGGGAAATCCTTAGCGCTTCTTCTGGAACTGATAGACAGCCCTGTTATGCTCTTTGAGATTGGTGGAAAAATGATGGGTACCGTCACCGCGGGCCACAAAGTAGAGCCAGTTGCCCTCGGCCGGCTGGAGAACCGCCTGCAGGGAATCCTTACCAGGATTGGCAATGGGCCCGGCCGGCAGACCGGCAAGAAGATAGGTGTTATAGGCTGACGGTGTGCGCAGGTCCTGGCGGGTGAGATCGCCGTCGAAATCCCCTAAGCCGTAGATCACCGTGGGGTCGGCCTGGAGGCGCATATTACGCTGCAGTCGATTGAGAAAGACCCGGGCGATCTGGGGCCGTTCAATGGCTACCCCGGTCTCTTTTTCAACAATGGAGGCCAGAATAACCACCTCATGACGTGTCATATTCCGCGCCACTGATCCGGCCCTTTGCGAAGGGCCGAGGTCCATTTTTTCAAGGGATTTTTCGACCTCAAAAAAGCGCTCAACCATCATGCGCAGCACGGCCCGACCATCCTGCCCCCGGGACAGGTAATAGGTATCCGGGAAGAGATAGCCCTCAAGGGTTGGGGCCTGAATACCGAGAGAAGCGACAAATTCAGGGTCCCGACAGAGGGCCAGCAGCTCCCCTTGACTCCCCCAGCCCTGACGGCTCAACTCAGCAGCCACCTGATACATGGTGAGACCCTCCTGAAAGGTCAGGGGATGCAGGAGGGTGGAGCCCTCAACGAGTTTGTCCAAAACCGCAGCCGGCGTGGTCGGTCGCCTAAAGATATACTCACCGGCCTGAAGTTTTTTGGAAACGCCCCGCCAACTGGCCAGGATGCCAAAACGAACATCATCGACCAAAACACCACTGTCCACCAGGGCCTGATAGACCCCCTGGAAACCACGACCTTGAGGGATGGAAACCCGAACCTCATCGCCCGCTGCCGGCCCAGGCCCCGGCAGCAC
>JBFFIS010000434.1:0-2027 GCA_041556375.1 Desulfurivibrionaceae bacterium
CCTTCGGTGAATAATGGTTCCAAGGCCCTCCTTATGGGACTTGGTAAAGAGGCCAGAAATGTCCTGCCGACTGAATTCCATGGTGAATTGCCCCATGGTTGCCGTAAGCCTTTACCTTATATGCCTGGCACATTGGTCGTTGAGGGAGATTCCTACACGGATGATAAAGAATTGCCCAAGCGCGTAGCCTTCCATGAAGGTCTTGCCGGCTGGCAGGTGGTACTGCTGGTTGATTCCACCGCTGAGGCGACGGTGAATATTCAGGAGTTTATCTGGTCCTTTTTCACCCGTTTTGAGCCCGCTGCCGATATCTATGGAGCGGGGCAGGTTGTGGATCGTTTCCATGTTGGGTTAAAGCCACCCATCGTCTTTGATTGTCGAATGAAGCCCTGGTATCCCCATGTGCTCGAAGTGGATGAGGCAACACGGAAACTGGTGGATTCTAAGATAATGGATATTTTGCCGAAAGCGTTACGTTAGAAAACCAAGGGAGGCAGGCGTGCTATGAAAATCAATAAGAGTGGTCAAGCATCTAAGGCCTCAAGCTCCAAGAAAAAATCGGCCACCTCGGCCGTTGATTTTAGGCAGCTTCTTCAGGGCCAGATGCAGCCGGTTCAAGATGTTGCTGCCACAAGTCCGGTTGCGGAAGTGCAAGAGCGCAGTCAAGCCGATCCCGCCCTCCGTCTGCAGGGCGTAACGTTAACGGAAATAACCATCGATTCCATGGAGTCCTTTGCAAAAGCATTGGCCAATCAATCCTTGTCGGCTCAGGATTTAGAGGCATTTGTGGGCCGTCTTGAGGAAGAGGTGCAGGAGCTTATTAATGTTAAAGAGCAACTCCCTGAGAATGACCCCCTGGCAGAACTCATAGAGCGAGTGTCGGCCGCCTGTTACCTTGAGTCTGCAAAGTTCCGCCGTGGTGATTATTCTTAATTAGGGCAAAGTTAAAAGGTTCAAGTGGCAAGGTTCATGGTGGAATGGATGAGCTCGGCCTTTACATGATCTTTAGTCTTTTAATTTGGCGCTGTGGCGGTCTTTGTAACTATAGAGTAAGATGTTTCGCCTTTCACCTTTAAACTTGAACCTTGGCCCTTGAGCCTCCCCCTAATGAAAGAACGTTTACAAAAAATAATAGCGAAGGCCGGGATCTGTTCCCGAAGAGCAGCTGAAACGCTTATCCGTGAGGGCAAGGTTTCGGTGGATGGTGTTGTGGTGACGGAGATGGGGATGAAGGTTGACCATCGGGTGCAGAAAATCATTGCTGATCGTGTCCATGTCCGCTTCACCGAGAAGAAGGTCTATGTCCTGTTAAATAAACCCGAGGGCTTCGTGACCACAATGAGTGATCCCCAGGGACGACCCATTGTCACCTCTCTGGTGAAAAAAGTACCAGAACGGATCTTTCCCGTTGGCCGCCTTGATTTTGAAACAAAGGGAGCCCTTATCCTCACCAACGATGGTGAGTTGGCTCAGCGTATTCAGCATCCGAGTTTTGAGGTGAAGAAGACCTATGTGGCCAGGATCCAGGGGAAGCCGACGGAAGAAGAGATTAAGATGTTGGAGGAAGGGGTTGAGCTGGAAGGACGACTCACATCTCCTGCCCAGGTGAAGGTGTACCGGATGGGTAAAAAAGACTCTGTTCTGGAAATCACCATCCATGAGGGGCGTAAGCATCAGGTTCGGAAGATGTGTCAAGCTATAGGTCATCACTGTGTAGAACTAACCCGCACCGCATACGGTAATCTTAACCTGGGTTCGTTGCCTCCTGGGAAATTTCGCTATCTTACGACGAAGGATATTGCTCGTATTACCAAAAACGCAAAAAAGCCCAAGGTGACCAAGCCCAGCCAAAAAGATACGAAGCGGAAACGCTGAATGTTGACGTAATTCTGTAGAAATTACCTCCCTTTACCTCTAAAAACGCTCTGCTTCTCGAAACTCTGCCTCGAGTGCTTTCTTATTTTATTCAATTAAAACAGTTAGTTGGCCTGAGACGGTTAGCCCTGGGTCTTGGTCTTTATTTTCTA
>JBFFIS010000435.1:0-2019 GCA_041556375.1 Desulfurivibrionaceae bacterium
CTGCCCGTCGAAGAAATGAAGGAGGAAGGCCGTGAAAGGTAATCTCCTCATCATCTCAGCACCTTCGGGCACTGGCAAAACCACCATCTTAAAGAAGATCATGCCCCACCTCCAGGGTCTGACCTTTTCCGTCTCCCACACTACCAGGGCGCCGAGGAGCGGTGAGGAAAACGGTACGGACTATCATTTTATCAGCCCCGACGATTTTCGAGCCCTGCGTGACCAAGGCGGCTTCCTAGAATGGGCCGAGGTGCATGGCAATTTTTATGGCACCAGTAAAAAAGAGGTCGACGCCAGGCTCAACAATGGCTTGGACGTCTTTCTTGACATTGATATTCAGGGGGCCCGGCAGGTACGTCAGGCCGCCCCCGAGGCCATTTCCATCTTCATCACCCCACCCTCATGGCAGGAGCAAGAAAAAAGGCTCAAGGGCCGCGGCACCGACTCCGACGACACCATCAAACTCCGTCTGGCCAACGCCCAGGCAGAAATGGCCGATGTCGATCTCTATGACTATGTTGTCATGAATGATGACCTTGACACTGCGGCCCGCATGCTGGAAGCCATTATCCTCGCCATGCGGGCCAAAAATCGCCGCCATTTAAACGGCGAACCTCTTGACTTGCCGGCAGGACAATCATGACCGAGAAATCTTCCGGGCCCAAGGGCAGACGCCTGCAGGCCAATGAAAACCTGGTGTGGGGTATCCACCCGGTATCCGCCCTGGTGGAGCAGTCCCACCGTTCTATTAACGAGCTCTATATTGTCAAGGGCAGACCGAATCCTAAGATCCAGGACATTATTGAACGGTGCCGAACCTTGGGCATCAAGATCCGTTTTGAAAACTCACTGACTATTATCGGAGAGAGCGGCGGCACCGTCAATCACCAAGGGATAGCGGTCCGCACCCGAGCCACGGAAACAGTCAGTGAAGAAGAGTTTCTTGCCAACATCCACAAAGGCGACAATCCTCCTTTTCTGCTCGCCCTTGACTCGATCCAGGATCCCCATAATATGGGCGCTATTCTCCGCTCGGCAGCTGCAGCCGGTGTCAACGGCGTTATCCTGCCCAAGGACCGCAGCGCCCCCCTTGGCGGAACAACGGCCAAAATCGCCGCCGGCGCCCTGGCCCACCTTGACATCTGCGTCGTCACCAACCTCGCCACCTTTCTGCAGAAGCTGCAGCAAGAAAACATCTGGCTTTACGGCACCGTGAAAGAGGGCGGCACCTCTGTGTTTAAGACCGACCTCAGCGGCCCGGCCTGCCTGGTCATTGGCAATGAGGAAAAGGGCTTACGGCCCTTGGTGGCCAAACAATGTGACTTCAAGGTTACCATCCCCATGCAGGGCTCCCTGGATTCCCTTAACGCCTCGGTGGCCGCTGGCATCGCCCTCTTTGAGGTGGTACGCCAACGCCTGGAGGTTGTTTAGAACAATTTTTCAGCCGATTTTTACAACCAGGCAAAAACCTTCACCCCTTACCCACAGATCAAAATAATGAAAGAATCACTCGGCGCAAATACCTTGGTCTACCCAACCCCGGTGTGGGTTATTGGCTCCTATAATGAAGATGGCAGCGCTAATGCCATGACGGCGGCCTGGGGCGGGGTGTGCTGTTCGAAACCACCCTGTGTAGCTGTCTCCCTGCGGGAGGCCACCCTTACCCATGGCAATATCATGCGCACCAAGGCCTTTACCGTCCATATCGGCACGGAAAAGATGGTTGAAGAGACTGATTATTTCGGTATTTCAACAGGACGAGTGACAGACAAGCTGGCAGATACCGGCTTGACGGCCAGTCACAGTGACGTGGTGGAGGCCCCCCTCATTGAGGAATTCCCCCTTATTCTCGAGTGTCGCCTCCAGCAGGTGGTAGAGGTCGGACTCCATACCCAGTTTATTGGCGAGATTATTGATGTTAAGGCCGAGAAGGCCATCCTTGGCGACAAGGACCTGCCCGATGTCGACCTGCTGAGGCCCCTGGTTTTCTCGCCGGTGTTACGCAAGTATCACGGCATC
>JBFFIS010000436.1:0-1973 GCA_041556375.1 Desulfurivibrionaceae bacterium
CTATCAGGAGAACCATAAATCTTCGGAGATGGCTGATTTCGTCGAGCAATGCCGGCACTTTTATCGGGATCACTCCGGGCTCAGCCAGGAGATATTCACCCAGCTCCTTACCGAGGTAGAAGATGGCCCAGACCCTGATTGACAAAATCCTCGCCAGCCATCTGCTGCGCCAGGAGGATGACCACCTTCTCATCACCTACGATCATCTCCTCCTCCATGACGCCACCGGCGCCTTGCTCATCAAACCCTTTAAGGAGCTGGGCAAACCTTTGGCCCATCCGGAGAAAATACTGGCCGCCGCCGATCATTTCGTGCCGCCGGCCACGGCCGAACGGGCAGAAATTCTCCAACAATATCTTGACTTTACCTCAGAGCTCCAAGGAATAAGAAGCAAGCCTTTTCAGGGCATCTGCCACCAGATCCTGGTGGAGGACAGCGCTGTGGGACCTGGACAGTTCATCATTGGCGCTGATTCCCACACCATTATGGCCGGGGCCTTGGGCAGTATGGCCTGCGGCCTGGGCTCAACAGACATTTTGTTCTCCATGGTCACCGGCTACACCTGGCTGCCCAAGCCGCCGGTCTGCAAGCTTGAGCTGACAGGAGAGTGCGGCCCCTTTATCCGCGGCAAGGACGTGGCCTTGGCCATTCTGGCCGAAATCGGCGGCACCCGCGCCATGCCCGACTTTGCCTACGAGTGCTTTGACCGGACCACCGGCCCCCTCAACATGGATTCCCGCTTTTCTCTGACCTGTATGGCCGCCGAGATGGGGGCTGCCTTCTTTGTCATGGTGCCGGATGAGGTCACCACGACCTTCCTGAGCCAAAAGGGGATGACGGATAAACCACTGCTTCCCGACCTTGAAGCCTGCTACGATACCACCATGGCCATCGCCATGCCGGAGACCAGCCTGGTCTCCGTCCCCCCGGCGCCCTGGGAGGTGGAAAAGGCCAGCGACCTTGGCGATATTGCCGTCAACCAGGCCTTTGTCGGCTCCTGTACCGGCGGTCGCCTGGAAGATATTGCCGACACGGCCACCATTGTTCGCGGCCAGAAAATAGCCACCAACGTCCGCCTGGTTGTCATCCCTGCCTCCCAGGATATTTACCTGCAGGCTATCAGGGCCGGCTATATAGAAGATATTATCGAGGCCGGCGGCATTGTCGATGCGCCTTCTTGTGGCCCCTGCGGCGGCATTGACAAGGGTATTATCGGCAAAGGCCAAACCATGATCGCCACCTCAAACCGTAATTTCCCGGGCCGCACCGGCCCCGGTGACACCTATCTTGCCTCTGCCCCGGTGGTGGCGGCCAGCGCCCTCACCGGCGTCATAACCGATCCGCGAGAACTTTAGACTATGACCAGCCACCACGCCTATATCATCGGCGACAATATCTGCACTGATCTCATCCATCCGCCCAATTATTTCAGCCTGGACAAAAGCCGGCGCCAGAAAGGCTTTTTGCGTGGCGTTTCTGCTAAGTGGGCCGACACTATTCAACCAGGCGCCATTATTATCGGCGGCGACAACTTCGGCTGCGGTTCATCCAGAGAGGTAACAGCCAAGGTCTTCCATGACCGCGGCGTTACCCTGGTTCTGGCCCGCAGCTTTGCCCGTATTTTCTACCGCAACATGGTAAATCTCGGCATTCCGGTCTGTCGCTACCGCGGTGACCATCCCTGGCAGCATGGCGACGAGATCAAGGTAGAGCTTGATGCAGAGGCTTGCCTGATCAACAACTGCCAGGCATCATTGAGCTATGAGCCGCCACCCGCCTTTGTCCAACATCTGGTAACCAGCGGCGGTCTGTTGCCCGCTATTGACAGCCTGTTCAACCATGCTGTGTGAGTCGGCCTCAGAGTTCCCCTGGGCCGGCAGTCATCCCTGGGACGTTGACGTCGCCATTGTCGGTGCCGGACCGGCCGGTCTTTCGGCCGCCATCAGGCTGCGCTGGTTAAAAACCATGCCCCC
>JBFFIS010000437.1:0-1959 GCA_041556375.1 Desulfurivibrionaceae bacterium
TCCCACGGCATCATGGTGATGACCAATGTCATGTTCGGCGATGTCGACGACACCGAAGAGACCCTGCAGACCATTAACAAGTTCGCCGCCCAGATCGGCGACTTTCTGGTCATGACACTGACCACGCCGCTGCCGGGAACACGCTACTATGCCCAGGCCGAGGCCGATGGCCGCATTGAGGAACGCGACTTCTCCAAATATGACTTCATGCATCCGGTGATCCACAACAAGGCCTATAGCGGTGCCGAGATCCTCGCCCTCCAGAAGAAATACCTGAAAAAATACTACACCCGACCGGCGATCTTCTGGAAGATGTTCTTCTCGTCAAATCAGTTTATCCGCATGGCTTACAGGCTCATCATGCGCTACGCCTATTACGAGGCCCGGCAGATGGAGTGGGTGCAAGACAACTTCCAGGAAGTGCCGCCCGAGATCAGGTTAGAGATGTGAACCACGGAAACCACGGATGGCTTAAAAACATCTGATTATTCAGGCCCCCTAAACACCTTGTGATTTTTTTCAGTGTGTTCCGTGGATTCCGTGGCAAAAAAATTATCCCCTTATTTGCTCCAGACGATGACAACCTCTCCAAAAATCGCCTTTCTCTACCCCGGTCAGGGGGCTGTGCCGGAAAAACCGCTGAGCGATCTCTATGGCCCCGAGGTCCGGGCCAGCTACGAGGAGTTGCGCAGCGACTCGTGCCCGGCCTACGACGATTTTCACCAGGCCGCCGTGCGCAGTGATCTGGCCGCCCAACTCGGCGTGTTTTGCCTGAGCCATGCCCTCACCGAAAACCTGCAGCACCGAGGAGTTTTGCCATCACTCATCACCGGCTACAGCTCGGGCCTCTATGGCGCCATGGCGGGCAGTGGCTGTCTGTCGGCGTCGCAAGGCCTAGAGGCCATCACCCATGCCTTTGATCTCATTGCCCTGACCAATAAAGCCCAAGAGCATGTCATGGTGGCCATCATCGGCCTGCCCGTGGACCGGGTCGAGGAAGAACTCGCCACCCTGGACCACAAGGGCTGGCTGTCACTGGTCAATAACAAGAGCCAGACCATTGTCTCCATTATCAAAGAGGAGCTGCCAACCTTCAGCGCCGGCTGCCTTGAGGCCGGGGCCCTGCGGGTGATGGAGCTGCCCTTTGAATACCCCTACCATGGAGAACCTCTCCAAGAGGCGGGGGCAGCACTGTATCGCTTTTTTGAGGCCCTGCCCCTGGCAGCGCCCAAGATCCCCCTTATCGCCGGTAGCCTGCCGGTCTACATAAGCGACTCACCAAAAGAGGTCGGCCATCAGGTGGCAAACCAGCTCTGGCAGACGGTACACTGGCACCACACCCTTGGCGAACTGGTAAACCGAGATACTGATATTTTTGTCGTCCTCGACCCCACCAGCGCCCTGACCCGGATCATCCGCTGGCTCAACCGTTCGATCACCACAGTGGGCATCACCTCCCAAGACGACATCGACAAACTGGCGGCGTCCTTATCATGACCTCCCGGGTCCTCATCCTCGATGGCCACTGGAACAAGACAGTGGCTGCCATCCGGGCCCTGGCCGGCCAAGGTATCGAGGTGACGGTTGGGGAATCAAGCGCCCTGGCGGCAGGCCTTCTCAGCCGCCACCCAAAACGCCGCTTCACCTACCCTGCTCCCTTAGCACATCCCGAGGCCTTCCTGGCCGCTGTCGAACGCGAGATCACAACCACTGACTACGATGTCCTCATGCCCATGGAGCTCAACACCCTGCTGTTGATCTCCCAGGATCGCCAGCGTTTCAGCAAACATGTCCGTCTGCCCTTTGCTCCCCATGACATTCTCCTGCGGGGGGCCGGTAAAATCACGACAAGCAAAGCCGCCATTGAGGCTGGCCTTACAACGCCGCAAAGCCAGACCATTACTGCTGACACCAAGGCCGACCTGCTTGCTGAAACTCTTGGCCTGCCCCTGGTCTTAA
>JBFFIS010000438.1:0-1951 GCA_041556375.1 Desulfurivibrionaceae bacterium
GGGGGATGCCTAGCAATAGCTATCTCCCTGTATGGGCATGGTCATATTTCCCATCACAACCGTTTTTTCCTGGTAAGGGCAGAAAAGCCCTCGGCTGTTCCCCATTTGCTTTTTGACAATTGCCCCTGCCCGTGCTAGGAATCAACAAATTCCTTGAGGAGGGAGCAATGCAAACTTTCGAAGAACTTCTTGACCATGCCACATCCATCCACGGTCATGTCTGCGCTGGCCAGGTTATCGGCGTCCGGATGTCTATGATCGGTCTCAGGGAGATCAACATTACTGATCCCAAGGGCAGTGAACGCAAAAAATTCTACGTCCTGGTCGAGATTGACAGGTGCGCCACCGATGCCATCCAGACGGTAACCGGCTGCACCCTGGGTAAACGGTCTTTGAAGTGGCTCGATTACGGCATTATGGCCGCCACCTTTGTCAACCTGGAGACCGGTAAGGCTGTCCGCATTACCGCCCGCGAAGAGTCCCGGGAACTGGCCAAGAAATATGTGCCAGAGGTGGAAGGCAAATACAAGCAGCAGCTCGAGGCCTACCGCGTTATGCCGGAAGAAGAACTCTTCAAGATTGAAGAGGTCGAAATCACCATTCCCCCTGAAGATATGCCGGGTCGCCCTTTAAAGAGGGTACAGTGTCAAGGATGCGGTGACTGGGTGCAGGACTGTCGTGAAGTTGAAAAAGATGGCCAGATCCTTTGTAAGAGCTGTGCCTGCGGACGCTATTATCGTGTCCTCTCTTAGAACGCTACTGCCATGAACGAGCCAGCCCACAGCGAACCCTTTTCCACCCTCACCCCTGACACGATACTCACGGCGGTGGAACAGGCCGCTGATATCCGCTGTACGGCCTACTGCCTCCAACTCAACTCCTATATAAACAGGGTCTATGAACTTGAAAGGGAGGATGGCGAGCGCCTGATCGTTAAATTCTACCGGCCTGACCGCTGGCCCCTGACCGCCCTTGAGGAGGAACATGGCTTCATCAGGGAATTGGCTGATCATGACCTGCCGGTTGTTGCCCCCCTGCCCTTCTCTACCGGCAAGACCTTAGCCACCACCCACGACGATATCTACTTTGCCCTCTATCCCAAGAGAAGCGGCCGCTTTTTTGATGAGTTCAGCCCGCAGCAATGGCAGGAACTCGGGCGCCTCATCGGCAGGATGCATGCCATTGCCAGTGCCAAGCCCTGCATCTCCCGGCCGGTATTACTCCCGAGTCAGGCGACCGCCGAGCACGTAGAATTTCTGCGAGCAAGCGGCCTCATCCCGAACCATCTCAAGGAGAGCTTCACGTCGACCTGCCACACCCTTCTTGAGCTCATCACCCCGCTTTTCATTGCAACAAAAACCATCCGTCTCCACGGTGACTGCCATTTCGGCAATATTCTCCACCGTGCCGAGGAATCATTTCTGCTCATTGATTTTGACGACATGGCCATGGGGCCGGCCGTCCAAGATTTTTGGATGCTGCTCCCTGGTTACAAAGATGAGTGTTCTCTGGAAATAGAAAATTTCATAGATGGCTATGAAACCTTTCGCCCCTTTAACCGGGGGGAAATAGCACTTATTGAACCACTCAGGGCCATGCGCTATATCCATTTTATCTCCTGGTGCGCTCATCAGGCCCATGACATCAACGCTTCACAGAATCTTGTTCCCGGTTGGGGTAACGAGAATTACTGGCAGCAAGAGATCGCTGACCTTCAGTCACAGATTAATCGTATCCGCCAGCAAGGCTCATCAACCATCGGTGACTATCATGGCCTGCCTCCCTTCATCTAACCCTCACCTTGCCCCCCAGATTTCTGCGCGTGCTGGCTTTGTGCGTGAAGGATGAGCGCCGGGTTGACGACAAAGTGCGGGCAGACAAGATTCCAGGCAAGAAGGCCAAGAAGAGCTATGGTCGAGGGACAACCAGAGACGCAATTACTGGCCAATGA
>JBFFIS010000439.1:0-1949 GCA_041556375.1 Desulfurivibrionaceae bacterium
ATTGGTAACCGGACCAAGGTCAAGATGGTGAAAAATAAGGTGGCGCCGCCCTTTAAGGTGGCCGAATTTGATATCGTCTACGGTGAGGGTATCTCCAGGATAGGCGATATTCTTGACCTGGCCGTGGAACAGGATATCGTTGAAAAGAGCGGGGCCTGGTACTCCTATAACGGCGAGCGCGTCGGCCAGGGCCGGGAGAATGCCAAGGCCTTTTTGAAGGACCACGATGATCTGGTTCTGGAGATTGAGAACAAGGTGCGTATGGGCTATGGCCTGCCTGTTCTTGGTGCGGCACCCGTCGACAGTGGCGAGCCAGTGGTTGCTGAGGTGAGTTAAGGCAGCACGCTAAGATCCGCTAGATACCAAGGCGTTTTCATCATCTGCAAGCGCCTTGCTGCTTATTGAAATGGCATGGCGTCATGGCCCCTTGAGGGTCTGGCAACATGCCATTTTTTATTGGTGCCGCCCCCGAGAAGAAAATTTCCCCGGTTATTCTCCGTGCCTGAGAAGTAAAAACTAAACCAGCCTCTGCCTGCTGCAAGGCCATTATTTGCTGTTTTCCAGAGTTTCGCCGAGAACCATCTCGCTGATTTCTTCAAGGTCCTGGCGCTTATCTGCTGAGGCCAGATGGAAAAGGGCGTCCCCCTTATGGGCCAGCGGCAGGTTCAGGCAGCCGATGACAATGCCCTCAAAGGGTGCCAGCAGCTTCTCTTCATTATCCCCTATGGGATCAATAATGTAGGCCATCACTTGATTTTTCTTCACCACCGAGCCAAGTGGTACGGGCGAGTGGACAATGCCGCTCTTGTTGGCCCGTACCCAACTGGTTGACTTAACAACAACGGGTAGGGGCACTTTGTGGCGTATTTTTTTTGGAAGCATGCCCAGTTCTCGCATCACCGAGACCACGCCCTTGAGCCCCATGGCTATGGGCTGCTCATTGAAGCGCAGACTTTCGCCGCCCTCAAAGAGCAGCATTGGAATACCCAGGTCGATGACAGCCTCCCGCAGGGAGTTGTCGCGCAGCCGGGCATTGACAATGACTGGGGCCCCAAAGGCGTTGGCCAGGCGCTCTACCTCCGGGTCATCAAGGGTGGCGCGGATCTGGGGCAGGTTGGTGCGGTGGCCGGAACCGCTGTGGATATCGATGCCATGGCTGCATTTGGCGACAATCTCGTCCATGAAGAGCCTGGCCAGATGCGAGGCCAGTGAACCAGTGTAGCTTCCGGGAAAGGAGCGGTTCAGGTCGCGTCTGTCCGGGAGATAGCGGGAGCGGTTGATAAAGCCATAGACATTAACGATGGGGATGGCGATCAGGCTGCCCTTGAGGTTTTTGAGCAGTTTGAGCTTGAGCAGTCGCCGGACAATTTCCACGCCATTTATCTCGTCGCCATGGATAGCGGCGCTGATAAAAAGAACAGGGCCATCCTTCTTGCCATGAACCACATGGACGGGCATGCTCATTTCCGTATGGGTATAGAGCCTGGCAATGGGCAGATCGATAGTCGTTCGTTCGCCGGCCGCGACCGACACATCGCCGATGGTAATCGCCTTTCTCTTTGCCACTTAGCCCTGTCCTCTGGTCTTTGTTTTGCCAAGTTTGGCATTTTTTTCAATGAACTCGATAATCATTTGGGCGACGTTTTTCTCTGTGGCTGTTTCAATACCGCGCAGGCCGGGAGAAGAGTTGACTTCCATGACCACCGGGCCGTGGTTGGCCCGGAGAATATCAACGCCGGCAACATTCAAGCCCATTATCTTGGCGGCCCGCACGGCGGTAGAGCGTTCTTCCGGGGTTATCTTTACCTTCTGCACCGTGCCGCCGCGATGGATGTTTGAGCGGAAATCACCCTCTTTGCCCACCCGCATCATGGCGGCAATGACCTTATTACCGACAACAAAACAGCGGATGTCCTTGGCATCGGCCTCTTTGATGAACTCCTGGACCA
>JBFFIS010000440.1:0-1932 GCA_041556375.1 Desulfurivibrionaceae bacterium
CTCTGCAACTGCCAGGTTGACGTTCGAGACCGCTGGCAACAGTTCGCCCAGTTCGGTTAGCTCATGGTAATGGGTTGCAAAGAGCGTGCGGGCCCTTCTTTCTGGGTGGTTGTGGAGGTGGTTCCGGTCAGATGACCAGCCCCACCCTGCACAGTCTTATGGTCCAGGGAAACTCTCCCGTTATTGTCGATGTTCGCAGCGCTGGCGAATATAACCGCGGCCATATCCGCGGCGCCATCCACATCCCCTTTACCTCTATGGCAAGACGTCATCAAGAGATCGGCGTCGATAAAGAGCGGCCCGTGGTGGTCTACTGCACCCACGGGCCTCGGGCCTGGTGGGCCGCCTTTGTTCTGCGTCGTCATGGTTTTACCAAGGTGACGAGCCTGGCGGGCCATTTTGGCACATGGCAGCAAGGCGGCTTTGCTGTTGATCCACAGTAAATCTGCTGTCGATTCCCAGCCCCTAGTTTGAAGAAAAGCACTGCTTGTCGTCCTAAAAACCTTAAATAGCCATATGGCTATTCTCAAATGGCCATATGGCTATTATCTCTCCTGGGTCGCTCCCTGTGGCCCCCTTTCTGCCCAAATATTTTTCGTTTAATATCCTGTTTTTACAGGAGAAAAATAATGTATGTGGCGAATTGTCGCGCTTGGCACGGCCGTTGCTAACTAGTGATGAATTCACGTTAAGCGCACAGTCATGGATTCTCCTGGCGGACCCATGACTTTAAAAATTTATATATCTAAAGTTTTTGTTGCCCGTTTGAAAGTTTATTCACACAGCAGGGCTTAAGGAGGAGCCTTAAAGAAATTGGCCACATAACTCAACAAAAGAAAAAAAGTTTTGGGAGATGAAAATGATAAGAAAAGGAGCATTGCTATGCGCTCTTGTGATGACAGTGGGCCTTGGGGCCCAGGATGTCTTCGCCGCTAAGCCAGTCGATAACGATGGTGATGGTTACAAGTCAACCAATGATTGTAATGACAACGATAATACCGTTTGGGTTCTGAACTCCTGCGGCGACTGTGCTGTGGAGCCTCCAGAAGGTTGCGGAGGGCCACCACCCAACGTTCATGATACGATAACCGGTACCTTTAATACCCCGGCGGAAGTCACGGCCAAATGTCTTGAGTGTCATGCTGCCGAAGGTTTTGCCGCTGCGAACTCTTTGCACGGCATGAAGCCCACTGCCGCCCCTAATGTCTTGAACATGACCCGAGACAGCCAGAAGCTCAGCGAGATTAACACCTTCTGCAGCTATCCGAACCCCGATATGGCAGGGGCCGCCTGTCTTGGCTGTCATCCTACTCTGGGCAAGACAGAGAATCTGGTTGCTGCAGATCTTGATTGTCTGCGTTGTCATAATGACGCCTACAAGCGTTCTTTTCCTGGTGATCCTGATCCGGCCAACCATGATAATATCGTCGACTGGCAGGGTACAGCCAAGACCTATATTCCGGCTGATCGGGATGATGTCACCGGCGAATTCTATGTTGCCTTCAACTGGGGCGCCATGCCTGGCCTTACCGCCCTTGACCTGATCAAAGGCGTCCATCGGCCAACCACCAACACCTGCCTGAGCTGTCATGCCAAGGCTGGCGGCGGTGACTGGACCAAGCGTGGTGACATCGGCCTGTCCACGGCTGATCCAACAAGCACCGAAGATGTCCATCTGGCCTCTGTGGCCAATGGCGGTGCCGGCCTGAGCTGTTCCAGCTGTCATGTCTCATCAAGCCACGCCATTCCAGGCCGCGGCATTGATCTTCGTCCCTCTGAGGGCGGTTCAGTGAAGGCCTGTATTGACTGCCATGCCGGTATGGATTCCGGTGGTCATGCTGCTGCTGGTAAGCGTTCCGAGCCGGATCGTCATACCCCACGCGTAGCCTGTCAGTCCTGTCATATCCCGGCCTTTGCCAAGGGTGGTGCCAC
>JBFFIS010000441.1:0-1928 GCA_041556375.1 Desulfurivibrionaceae bacterium
ATCTGGTCAGCCTAAACAGCCATCTCCATATCCAGGGCCGGATGGCCTTTTTCCTTCATGAAGGCGAGAATTTCTTCTTCAGTCGTTCCCTGCTCTTCTGTAGCAATCATGTCGTACAGTTCAGGCATGCCAATCTCTTCACAGCGGGCCTTGAGCTTGTCACTAATCTCATCCTTAAGGATCTTGGGGATCCAGACTATGCGCTTAAGACCACCCTCTGCTAAAAAGAGCTTACGGCTGGTCATAAAATGTTTGGATACACCCATAAAGCCAGGGGTCTGAGCACCACCGCCAGCCATACCGGCCAGGGAGGTGAACTTCATGCCAGCAGGGGTCATCCCCATATAATCGCGATTAACAACCATAATGCCGTTACACTGGGGCAGCATGGCAGCAATAGCCTCGAAACAACCGCACGCGGTCATGGGGTTGTTCATCAGTGAGTAACAGCTTACCTCGGGAACAGCGCCTCGAGAGGTCTTATTGACGAAGTCGTTGATGCCGATGAAGTCACCAAGCTCAGCGTTTGTGCATTCACCTTTGTCAATGGGCTGATTTGGGCCAGTGGGGTTGATCTGGTAAGAGGCCTTACCGTCCAACCAGTTATAGGCACCACACATACCAACGCGCTCAGGGGTAATAACACAGACGTGGGATGGGGCAAAGGACTGACACAGGGTGCAGGAGTAAAAGACCTCTTCGGTCTCATCAGTCATGTTACCAAGGCGCAGATCACGTTCGGCATAGGTCTTTTTGGCAAGGTCAAGTACCTCTTCAACAGTTTCCTGAACGGTTGAGATTTTCACCTGTACCTTGTCAAGAATCGCTCCGAATTCTTGGTGAAGCTTTCCGTGAAGAACTTTACCTAAGTGCTTGAAGGAAAATCCTTTTTCAACGGCACCATGGCCAATTCTGATCCACATGATATCACGCTGGCCAATATGCATGATGCCCTGGATATAATTCATCAGATGATGGAATTGACGCTCAAGGATGGGCTCGAAATCAGACTGCATTTCACGGCCGGCAACCTCAACCAGAATACTGATGGGCAGGTTCTGTCCTTGTTTAATATCAGAGATGTCAAGACCTTCCAGGGTAACAAGGCCGTCTTCAACCTCATCCATATCCTTGGAGATAAGGACCTCAACACCAGTGGTACGTCCACCACCACATTCCATGAACAGGTCATCCTTACGGATACGTTCACCCTCAAAGGCAGGACCAAAGGACATGGGGATGTCAATCTTGGTAACATTGACTTTAAGACCGCGAACCTCAATGGCCTTCTGGACAAACTCATCATGGGGCACATTGGAAACAACATGCTCATATGTACAGATACCAGTAGGCAGAACCTCGGGGATATCATAGTCAGAGATAGTCGGGAAACCCCAGTTGATAGCACCGGCAGCATTGGCATACCATTCGTCAGAGACATCACCAAAGGCCATAACAAAGGCAAAGGTCCGATCCTTGTTGTAGATCAGGTTGCCGGAGTAGTCACCGGGCTTAATACCACCGAAGGCCATGGCCACGCGGCAGGCAAAACCAATGGAGAAAACAACAGAGGTATAGTTATCGGCAAAGGGAACCAGGCGGGTATTCCAGCCAACCTGAACACCGTTGTCAACCAACTGCTGGGACATATTCTTGCCGTTCTTACTGTGATCGTGCATGAAGATGTAAAGATTTTTCTCCTGAAGCTCAAGGGCGATCTTAGAGGCCACCTCTTTATCATCAGGGGCACCAACGATGGCGGCAAAACCTGGTGCCGAACCATCAACAAATTCTACACCACGCTTACGGAAGATGACGTCATCTGCAGCACCAAGCCACAGGTTGCTGTCGGTCGGGTCTTCGCTCTTGGTATAGAAATCAGGTGTATCGATGTAGCGGATGGCCTCGAACATCTCTTCAGCAAAATA
>JBFFIS010000442.1:0-1925 GCA_041556375.1 Desulfurivibrionaceae bacterium
AAGAGGATCTCCAAGGACTTCACCGGCCCCGGTGCCACCTTGGGCTCATAACGAGGAGGCGGCTCTCCAGAGGAGGAAACCTTGGTCATGGGCAGCGAGATGGTAAAGGTACTGCCCTGACCCGCCTCACTGTCAACGGTAATTTCACCGCCCATGAGCTTGGCAAGCTGGTTGCATATGGCCAGACCAAGACCGGTCCCGCCATATTTTCGGGTGACAGAGGTATCAGCCTGGGCAAAGGTGTCGAAAATGGTGGCCAACTGCTCCTTGGCAATACCGATACCGGTATCACGCACCGAAACAACGACCAGGAGGCGATGGGCATCAAGCTCTTCGAGACGGGCCTTTATAGCCACCTGGCCTTGTTCGGTAAATTTCACGGCATTATTGGCCAAAATCAACAGAATCTGACGCAGGCGAACAGGGTCGCCACCAAGAACCCATGGCGTTTCAGCGACATCGACGGCCACAGCAATACCTTTTTGGCGGGCCTCCATCTTGACCACCTCGGCCACGGCATAGATGATTTCTTTCAGATCAAAGGGCTGATCGGCAATTTCCAACTGACCATCTTCAATTTTAGAAAAATCAAGGATATCATCGAGCAGACCCAGAAGGATATCGGCGGCGTTTTGAATCCTGCTCAAATACCGCTGCTGGGTGGAGGTGAGCTGTGTGTCCAAGGCCAGACCGGTCATGCCGATAATAATATTCATCGGGGTGCGGATCTCATGGCCCATGGTGGCAAGAAAGTCCGTCTTAATTTTTTGCGCAGTTTCAGCGGCCTTTTTGGCCTTCTCCATCTCCTTGCTGACAAACTCAAGCTGGCTATGAGCCGCGTAAATCTGACGGACAATAAGGCCACAGATGACCAGAACGCCGGAAATTATCGCTGCCATCAGCCCCATGGCAATCCTGGTTTGCCTGGCCTTGCGTTCTGCTATTTTCTCCTTCAGGCGCTCCAGATTAAGATGCCCCTGGTAATAGAGGCCGTTGGCATTCTCATGGAGACGGACAAAATGGGACGGTGATTTTTTCAAAAAGAGGCTGATCTCACCCCTGACCACCTCCAGAGCCGCCTGATCTCCGGAGCGGACAAGGCTGTTACGCTTAGTGATCAGAGAGGTGAGGCTCTGCATGCGTTTCCTGATTTCAAGAACTTTGGGTCTGAGATCGATGATCTCCAGGACATACCTCTCCTTTTCTGGCGAAATGTAGGTGATAGTCCGGGCAAAGTCCTGAACCCCAGGCTGGTTAAGACGGATGGTTACCGTTAAGGTGCCGCCATTTTTAAAAACGGCAAAGGCCTGCTCGATTTGGTCAAAAAAGACCTCGGTCCGGCTATAGATATTTTCAACGCTCCTGCTGCCGGTGGAAGAGGTGACGAGCTGGTAGAAGTTACGCTCGATCTGGTTAATATTGGCGATAATTTCCTCGCCAATGGCAATACGGGATCTCTCATTTTCAAGCTCTTGATCAAAGCGCCCCAGGAGCGTCATAAATGATGAGTGCAGCGCTAACAGGAGAACAAAACCGACGACAAAGACGCCAATAAGGCCAAGGACATATCGCAGAATATGTTTAGGTGATTTGGTCATACCATCCTATCTCTGCAGAGAACCCGGCCCGGAAACTTCATCCCGGAAACCATACTTTTTAAAAATTTCCTGGCCAGCTGGGGAAACGCTGTAGAGCATGAACTCTTTGGCCAAGTCGGGATTCGCAGAAAAGGTCAAAAGATTCAACAACAGTTGCCGCTTCGGGGCCACGGACTCGGGCAGCACCAGAACGTCCATGAGCTCCTTGTTTTCGCTGAAATTTGCCGTAGCCCGCCAGTTCATGGCCAAGTCAATGCCATCTTCGACAATGCTCCTCCTGATATTTCGAGAGGCGGCCGGCAGGGCAACGCTGTTGCGCAACACCTC
>JBFFIS010000443.1:0-1920 GCA_041556375.1 Desulfurivibrionaceae bacterium
CCAGTTTGTCACCCTGATGCGCGACGGCAAGCAGGTGAAGATGTCCACCCGCAAGGCCACCTTTGTCACCATTGATGAGCTTGTTGACGAGGTGGGGATTGACGTGGTGCGCTTCTTCTTCCTGATGCGCAAGGCCGATAGCCAGCTTGAGTTTGATCTCGACCTGGCCGCCAAAGAGGGTAAGGAAAATCCGGTTTTTTATGTGCAGTACGGCCATGCCAGGATTTCATCCATCCTGCAGAAATGCGCCGAGAAAGGCGTGGCCTTAGGGGCCCAGCAGGACGCCGATTTGAGTCTGCTCACCTTGCCGGAAGAGTTGAAGATCATGAAGACCATGGCAGCTTTCCCCGCCCTGGTCAGTGGCGCGGCCCACGATCTGGCCCCGCACCGCATTGTCACCTATCTCCAGGAGCTGGCCGGGCTTTTTCATCGCTATTACCACGAGCACCGTATTGTTGATCCGGAAGAGCAGCAATTGTCCCAGGCCCGTCTGTGGCTGGTGGCCGGCCTCTGCGTTGTTTTACGCAACGGTTTGCAGCTTATCGGCGTCAGCGCCCCGGAGTCCATGTAGGATACCCTAGAATAATGGCCAAAAAACGCAGCGCCAGAAAGAAAAAATTTACCATCCGCTTGGAGCTTGGCCTGGGAGGACTTGCCGGTCTCGTCACAATCTGTTTTTGTATTTTTCTGTGGATGTTTCTCCTTGGTGTCTGGTCCGGGCAGACTGTTCTTTTGCCCTCCGGCAAGGGGGATACAACCAAGGCCATAAACCGCTTGTCGTCAAAGCTCTGGTCCCAGGGGCAAGAGGCGACAACGCGCCACCAGAAGACGCTGGGTTCACGGGGCGTGGCCACGAAAAAGGCAAAGGCCGGGCAAGAGAGTGAGCAGGAGGAACCCTCCTTTTTTACCCTGCAGGTGGCAGCCTATGACAGCGAGGATGATGCCCGTCAGGAGGTCCTCAGTTGGCGGGCCCGGAGCGAGGATGCCTTTTTTCTCCCCCCCCAGGAAGGGGCCAGCCTCTTTCGTGTTTTTTTAGGGCGCTTTGATACCCTGGCTGCTGCCAATGACAAGGTTGATGAACTGGAAGAGGTGGAAAATCTGCAGGCCTTTATTACCCTCCTGCCCGTTGCCGGCACCAGCTAGTAGCGCTAAGGCAGGCGGATTGTCAGGGCCTCGACCCATTTTCTGAGAAGGTGTGAATGACGTGATGATACGCAAGGCGACCATGACAGATGTGAAGGCGATTTATGAGTTGCTTCACCATTTTGCCGATAAGGGACTGCTGCTGGGCCGTTCCTATAGTTCCCTCTACGACCAGCTCCGTGATTTTCGGGTTGCCTTGAGCGACGACGGCGCTGATTTGCTTGGTGCCTGTGCCCTTCATATCAGCTGGGAGAACCTGGCCGAGATCAGGTCGCTGGCCGTTGTTGAAGAGGCCCAGGGTCAAGGGGTGGGTCGCTGCCTGGTGGAGAGCTGCCTGGACGAGGCCAAATCCTTCGGGATCAATAAGGTGTTTAGCCTCACCTATCAGCCCAAATTTTTCAGCCGTCTCGGTTTTCATGGCATCGATAAGGGCGAGTTGCCCCATAAGGTTTGGAGTGACTGCGTTAACTGTCCCAAATTCCCTGATTGTAATGAAGAGGCCATGGTCTGGCAGGCCTGAACGCTGAATTCCGGAGTGGAAATATAGAAATAACAATGGCATGGCAGGCGTCAGTGGTCAGCGTTGCAAATGAGTGGTATAGTCGTTTTTTTAATGTTGTAGCTTAATGAAATTAAAAAGAAAGTCAGGGGGCATCATTGTCGAAAGACGTGCCCGTCTCGCCCGTCGCGACCTCGGCTTTCTGGACGTTTTCATAACCAGGAGTACATATGTTAGGCAAGGTGCTAACCAAGGTTTTTGGCAGTAAGAATGAAAGG
>JBFFIS010000444.1:0-1912 GCA_041556375.1 Desulfurivibrionaceae bacterium
AATTTTTTTTATCAAGAAAGTCCTCTGGTTACTAACGACCAGGGTCCTCCAGTTGCTCTGTCCATGCAAGGATTAGCTAAATCATTCCCTGCTCCTGATAAAAGCCGACTATCTGAGCCACAACACATTCCAACATTTCAGGGCTCAACTCTGGATAAATCGGCAAGGCCAGGGTCTCAGCGGCAGCCTTATCAGTCTCCGGCAAGGCAGGCCCCTGCCATCCTGTTGCAACCAAGCATTGCTGGCGATGCAGCGGCACAGGATAATAGATATCCACCCCCACATCATGGTTAGTCAGATAATCGCGCAGGGCATCACGCTCCCGAACCCGGAGCACAAACTGGTTATAAATATGATAATCAGCGCCGTCAACTGGATCGTCCGCACACTGCTGATAGACGGCCTGAGGCAACTGAACCAGTCCTTTTTCCAGCAGCCCGGTTTTGCTAAAAAGAGACTCATAGGTCTGGGCGTTTTTCCTTCTTCCTCGATGCCAAGCCGGAAGATAGCGCAACTTTACATCAAGAATAGCGGCCTGCATAGCATCAAGGCGAAAATTGCCGCCCAGGACACCATGGTAATACTTCGGTTTGCCGCCATGTACCCTGAGGATATCAAGCTCCTCACCAAAGGCCTCATCCTGGACCGTTATCATGCCGCCATCGCCCATGCCGCCAAGATTTTTACTGGGGAAAAAGGAGAAACAACCAGCAACACCGAAACTACCTGCCCTTTGCCAACGAACACCGCCAGCATCAGCAACAGGAAAACAGGCGCCAATGGCCTGGGCCGCATCTTCGACAACAGGCAGGTCATACTCAGCGGCAATTGCCATAATTTCATCCATGGCGGCACATTGGCCATAGAGATGAACGGGAATAATGGCCTTAATATCCTGATCGCCCTGGCTGAGGACCTCGCGAATCTTCGCCGGCGAGATATTAAAGGTGTGGGGGTCGATATCAGCAAAAACCGGAATGGCTCCAAGACGCATGATGGAGCCCATGGTGGCAAAAAACGAGTAGGAGGAGGTCAGCACCTTGTCGCCGGGGCCTATCCCCAGCCCCATCAGGGCGCAGAGCAGTGCATCGGTACCACTTGACACACCGATTCCCCGCTTTGCCTGGCAATAGGCAGCAACATTGTCCTCAAATTTTGCCACATCAGGCCCCAGGATGTACATGGAGGAGTCAACCACCCTGGTGATTTCGGCCAATATTTCTTCGCGAATGGGGGCAAGCTGACCTTTTAAATCTAAAAGAGGAACTTTCATTGTTGTTTAGTCCTTACATCACAGGCTGTGATGAACAATGTTATTAAGAATAGGTTCGCCTCAGGCGAGATTAGTTTTGCCACTGACCAAAGACCTGGTCGAGAAAATTATGAATATCAGGCACTTCCTGTTCAAGATATTTCTTCATCTTTTTCAGTAAGTTTGCCTCAATCTGGCGGACCCGCTCCCGGGAGATGCCGAACTGATCGGCAATATCCTGGAGGGTCAAAGGTTCGTCGCTCAACAAACGAGCGGCCAGAATAACCTGCTCCTTCTCATTGAGATTATCCCTGAGTTTGGTGAGCAGTTCTCCCATGCGCTCGCGGATTTCTACCTCGGCAACCTTTTGCTCCACGGAAGGTCCGATATCGGGCAGGAAACTTTTCTGGTCGTCATCAGAGTCTTCACGAACAGGGCTCTCCAAAGAGACGTCCCAGTTGTCCATACGTTGACTCATCTCAATGACTTCGCTCTCCTTGACATTGAGACGCTCGGCCAGCAGTTTCGCCTCCGGTTTAAAGCCTTGACTCTCCAGAAGCTTGCGTTCCTTATTAAGACTGAAAAACAGCTTACGCTGGGCCTGGGTGGTCCCTATTTTCACCAACCGCCAATTATCCATAATAAACTTCAGGATATAGG
>JBFFIS010000445.1:0-1899 GCA_041556375.1 Desulfurivibrionaceae bacterium
GGGTGCTGAAGGCATGGATATTGCCGATTTCCCTGTCAAACCTGTTGACCTCGGCAAGCTCATGGCCATGATCGAAGCAGGCACCATCAGTGGCAAGATCGCTAAAACCGTCTTTGAAGCAATGATCAAGTCCGGCAAGGATGCCGAGACCATCGTCAAGGAAAAGAACCTGGTGCAAAACTCGGACGAGGGCGAGATTCTGAAAATGGTTCAGGACATTCTCGCGAGCAACCCTGAGCAGGTTGCCGACTTCAAGGATGGTAAAACCAAGCTCATGGGCTTTTTTGTCGGCCAACTGATGAAAGCCAGTAAGGGTAAGGCCAACCCCCAGATGGCTAATAAACTCTTCAGCCAAGAGCTGAACAAGTAATTCCCGTGAGATAAAGCCCACCATCATGACTGACAACAATGGCCATAGACAGCGCTTGCGAGACAAGTATCATAATCTCAGCATCAATGGCCTCAGTGATGATGAGATCCTTGAACTCCTCCTGACCCTTGGCACCCCCCGTAAGAACTGTAAAACGGTAGCCCGGGCCCTGCTTAAGGAGTTTGGCGGGCTGGCCCAGGTCTTTGAGGCCAACGGGGATCAGCTCAAGGCCATAAAGGGTATGGGGGAGCAAAACTCCTTTGCCCTCATCTTCATTCATGATGTGGCCCGTCGTTTTCTCGCCCAACGGCTGCAAGGCCGAAACGTCCTTAAGTCGTCAAAGGATGTGGCAGATTATCTCAACCATGCCATGCGCCACTTGAAGAAGGAGGTGTTCATGGTGATCTACCTCGACTCCGCCTTCAACATCCTCGACACACGAACCATCTTTGAAGGGACATTAGCGGCAAATACCATCTATCCCCGAGAATTTATCAAATCCATCCTTGATGTTAATGGTGCCGCCGTCATCATCGCCCATAATCACCCATCAGGCGAGCAAACCCCGTCCGCAGCAGACATCAGCCTCACCAGAACCCTGTTTGAGGCCTGCGCCATGCTCGATATCCGCCTCCTCGACCATTTCATCATCGGCAAGGCGTCACGACCATACTCCTTTGCCGACCACGGGTTGATGGACGATATGCAAAGCAAACCATGAACGAGGCCGGGCTGTACATCCACATCCCCTATTGCCAGGCCAAATGCGGGTATTGCAGCTTTAACTCCCGCCCCGGCCAGCGTCAGACGGCCGACAACTATCTCGACATCCTCAAATATCAGGTTGAGCAGTACAGCCACCAACCCGAAATCAAGGGCCTGTGCTTTGACACCATTTTCTTCGGCGGCGGCACGCCAACACTTGCCTCACCCCAAAAGCTGGCAGAGCTGCTCAGCCTTATTCGTGCCCATTTCGCATGCAGCGATGACCTTGAGATTTCCATCGAAGCAAACCCCAACACCCTGTCCCCAGGGGATCTCGGGCTATTACGCCAGGTAGGCTTTAACCGGTTGAGTCTCGGGGTCCAATCCTTTGACGACACCATCCTCAAGCGCCTGAACCGGACCCACACAGGCAAGCAGGCCAGGCAGGCATTCTATTGGGCCAGAGAGGCAGGCTTTGACAATATAAGCTGTGATCTCATCTACGGCCTCCCCGAACAAACCATCGCCCGCTGGCAGAACGACCTGCAGACCATTCTTGATCTGGACCCTGACCACCTCTCCCTCTATGAGTTATCCATTGAGCCGGGAACCGCCTTTCATGCCGAAGCTGAGTCCCTCGTCCTGCCAGATGATGACCTTCTGGCCGACCTGGAAGACCTGAGCAAAACCCTGCTCTCCCCGACCTACGACCAGTATGAGATCTCCAATTTTTGCAAGAAAGGCAGGCAATGCAACCATAACCTGACCTATTGGCGAAATGGTAACTACCTTGGGTTCGGGGCTGGCGCCGTATCCTGCATTGA
>JBFFIS010000446.1:0-1897 GCA_041556375.1 Desulfurivibrionaceae bacterium
CCTCCCTGGCCAGAATGGCCACAGCCATGGAGCCGACGCCGCCGGTGGCGCCGGTGACCAGGATGGGGCCGTCTTCAGGGTGCACCCCCAGGTTCATTAATTTATAGACGGAAAGGGCGGCGGTGAAACCCGCTGTGCCGTAAATCATCGCCTCTTTAAGGCCGAGGCCCGCAGGTTTTTTTACCACCCAGGCTGCCGGTACCCGGATATAGTCGGCAAAGCCGCCCGAGGTATTCATGCCCAGATCATAACAGGAGACGATGACCTCGTCGCCGACGCCGATATCAGGGGCGTCGGAGGCCGCCACCACGCCGGCCGCATCTATGCCGGGAGTGTGGGGATATTTACGCGTCACGCCGCGATTGCCGATGGCGGACAGGGCGTCTTTATAGTTCAGGGAGGAGTAGTGAACGCGGACCAGCACCTCGCCGGGCGGCAGGTCGTCAAGATGGCGGGTCTCAATCTTGCGGCTAAAGGTGTCATTGTCCTGGCGAACCACCAGGGCCTGAAAAGGTGTATTGCTCATGGTAACCTGATTATTTATGATGCTTGGAGACAGTCGGTTAAAAAACAAAGATCTATAGACAATACAGGATGACTTTGCAAATGGAAAGCCTTGAGCCGGAAGCTGACGAGGTGGTGGAGCTTGAGATTGATGGAGTTCTGGATCTCCACACCTTCCAGCCCGGCGAGATTAAGCGCTTGATCCCCGAATACATTCGTCTCTGCCGCCGGCAGGGCATTGATGAGCTGCGCATCATCCACGGTAAGGGCAAGGGGGTTCTGCGGCGTCTGGTCCATGGTCTTCTGGACAAGGAATCTGCCGTACGCTCCTATCGGTTGGCCGGCGAAGAGGGCGGCAGCTGGGGCGCTACCCTGGTTGACCTGCATCCTGGCCAGGAAGAGTAAAAAAAACTTTGTCAGATGGGGAGCTTGTTGGTAAGTGGAGAGAGGCCTGCGAGCTGAGAGGAAATGCGAGCACAGGGCAATAGCTCCCTAATTTTTGAGGAACACGATGGCGCGGATAGCAGTGGCAATGAGCGGCGGCGTAGACAGTACGGTGACGGCCCGTCTCCTTGCCCAGGAGGGCCATGAGGTCTGTGGTCTGTTCATGGCCCTGTCCCAGCCTGATCTTGCTGAGCAGGTGGCCAGGGTGGAGGAGGTCGCCGGCCGCCTTGGTGTCGAGCTGCAGGTTGTCGATCTCAGCCAGGTTTTTCAGCGTCATGTCCTTGATTATTTTGTCGCCAGCTATTTTCAGGGTCGGACCCCAAACCCCTGCGTGGTCTGCAACCCCATGGTCAAATGCGGTCAGCTCCTTGCCGAGGCTGACAGGCTGGGCTGCCAGGCCTTGGCCACCGGCCATTATGTCCGTCGCCGCCAGTCGGCCGCCGGCTATGAGCTCCTCAAGGGCCTTGATGCCGGTAAAGACCAGTCCTACTTCCTCTGTGGTCTTAAGCAGGAGCAGTTGGCCCGCCTCCGTTTCCCCTTGGGTGAACTGCATAAGGAGGAGGTCTACAGCCTGGCCGAGGAGTTTGGCTTCCATGACTTCCGCGGCCAGGAGAGTCAGGATGTCTGTTTTTTGAAAGAACGCAGCGTTCAGCAGTTTCTCGAGGAATACGGTGCTGAGGCCGGCCAGCCTGGAGAGGTTGTCGATGGCCAGGGCACGGTTCTTGGTCACCACTTGGGTATCCATCGCTACACCATCGGCCAACGCCGGGGCTTGGGGATTCCTGCCCCTGAACCTCTGTATGTCATCGGCCTTGATGGGCAAAATAATAGGGTCGTGGTCGGCGGCGATGACGACCTCTGGCAATCCTCCCTCATGGTTGCCGAGATGAATTGGTTGTCCGGCCAGGAACCGCAGTTGCCGAAAACAATGATGGTGAAGATTCGCTAC
>JBFFIS010000447.1:0-1891 GCA_041556375.1 Desulfurivibrionaceae bacterium
TAGTTGCTCAAGCTCAAGGGCCTTATTACACGATAAGCGCAGGGCTACACGGTCAAAGGGCTTGGTAATAAAGGTAAAAGCCCCCTTTTGCATGGCCTCCACCGCCATTTCAATGGAACCAAAGGCCGTGATAACAATGATGGGCACATCAGGGGCCATGGCTTTACATTCTGCCAGGAGCGCAAGACCGGAGCCATCGCCAAGCTCGACATCGGTGACCACAAGATCAGGGGTTTTCTCAGCAAAGAGCTGTTTTCCATGGACATAGCCCTCGGCACTGCGCACGGCAAAACCGGCCTTCAGCAGGTTATACTCCGTGACCCGGCGCAGGGATGAGTCATCATCTATGAGGAGAATTTCTTTTGCCATGAATGTTTTTTCTCAGCCAAGTGCCATTGATAAAAAATACGATTACATAAATCATACAAGACTACTGAAACCAGCGCCAAATTTTCTTCCACCTGGAAGATAAGTCTAGCGTCAGGCATTATCAAAGGCATCGCCACTATTCAAAGCAAAGCGGTAGAGGTAATCGTTGAGCTTGAGGATCTGATCCATGCTGAGAGAATCCCAGGAACCATCCTTGGCACAGGCGACCTTCCTCTGGGCAAAGACACGGTTCCAGCCCTTTGAGCTCTTAGACTCCACCCAGAGGAAAGTCGCCCCCTTGGTGTTACCCCGAAAATGGCAGCTCTTACAATTGGACTGAAAGGCCTTGCCTCCCGCCCCCCATGGACGACTGGCAAACTCAAGCTCCCCCTTGGAAAAATCACGGCAGGTATCCGTTGTCGAATCAAGCCGATGACCAGGCCTTGCCATGACAAATGAAACCGAGATGAAAACAAAGAACAGACAACCAACGAGAATCTTCTGCATAACACCCTCCTCAAGCATGAAAATAAATAAAACCTGTTTTCAATCATATATTGAAACAGTAGAATATCTGCTTACACAGATAGAATTGTCGCCTCTCTTATTCACTATTTCTGCAAATTTAATACCAATGAACTTTAAAAACCTCTTCACCCTCGGTAAGAACATGAGCGCCGATGAAGCCAAAATCTTCATCAAGAAGCATAAGACCTCGACCTTTCAGCTGGTGGATGTCCGTCAGGCTAAAGAGTACGACAAGGAACATCTCCCGGGAGCCATCCATATCCCTCTCAGGGAACTCCTTGACCGCAAGGATGAATTGGACCCGAATAAGACCATCATGATCTATTGTAGTTCCGGAATACGATCGAGAGCGGCCTGTCAACTTCTGATCGGGCAGGGGTTCGACAATATCTTTAACATCAGCGGTGGCATCAACAAATGGCAGGGCCTACGCGCCGGAGGTGATGCCACAGAGGGGATGGAATTTTTTATTAACGGCGATTATAGCGATGTCTTCAAGATGTCCTACGCCATGGAGGAAGGCTTAAAACAACTCTATTTGGGATTAAAAGACATTGTTGCTGGTGAACACGAAAAGGATCTCCTCCAAAAAATGGCCGATTTTGAAGATCGGCATAAGGTGGGACTGCTCCATGGCTTCCTCCCTGAAGGTGAAGATCTCCCCGAGATGGTGGATGATACCCTCATCGAAGGTGGCCGTAGTCGTCAGCAGGTGATGGATTATTTCGGCCCCCACCTGCACGATATGGAGGACATCCTGCACCTCGGGATGCTCATGGAAGCCCAGGCCTATGATCTCTACTCCAGGCTGGCCTACACCGTCACCGAACCCGACCAACAAAAACTCTTTTCCCACCTGGCTGAGGAAGAAAAAATCCACCTGGCCTATTTGGGCCGAAAACTCGAACAACTCCTGAACCCGGCCTGACAAAACCTATGCCGAGCATCTTCTCCGAAAAGAGACAACCACTCATCCTGCTGATTCTGCTGACCA
>JBFFIS010000448.1:0-1885 GCA_041556375.1 Desulfurivibrionaceae bacterium
TGAGCGCGGATGGCACTTATACGCTCGGCAAGGGCCTCGACCTCACGCGGTGAGGCACCACGCCCACTGGTCACCAGGGAGAAACGGCTGGCACCGTTTTCCTTGGCCTGCTGGGCGGCAGCCACAATCTCATCACAAGAAAGCAAGGGATAGACCGGGGTCTCAGTCGAAAAATGGGCCGACTGTGTACAAAACCGACAATCCTCACTGCAGGCCCCTGATTTGGCATTAACGATGGAACACAGCGAAAAGCGATCCTGACGGTTGGCAAGTTTGACCTCAAGGGCCTGTGCCATTAACTCCCTGGTTGAACAGGCAGCAATTTTTTCTTCTGTATAAGGTGCTTTCAACACTGTATCAACCTTGGCAGAGAATTCTTGTTTCTCCTTCCTCTAAACACAACTGCTAGTTTCTGTAACGAAGCGTGTCTGCTTCAGGAATGAGTCATTTCGGAGTCTCGCTGACTCTCGCCTACCTGTTCGAAATCAAGGAGCAGTGCAATTAGAAAAAAGCGCGCCCTGAAAGAAGTGCCCTTGGGGTGAAGCATATAGCCCATGTGAGCATTTTTCATCCTGCTGGCAGGTAGAGATCGGGATAAACGGCCTCTTCTGGGCAGACTCCTAGCGTTTAAAGCCGAACACCCCACCCTTTTTATTGCTCGTCGACCAGGCCGGCCCCCGTCCTCGCCGACTTCGTGACTTTTTACCCGTTGGTCGTGGCCGCGTCCTATCCCGCCGCTGCTGGATTGGCTTGGCCTTCGGACAGATACTATCATCCACCAGTTCACCACCACCAGCCTCGGCACAGAGGAGATAGAAGAGGAGATTCTCTTTGAAATAGCTCTTCTTCTGCAGCCAATTTGGCCAGCCCTTGACAGACGCATTGTGCTCAAACAGAGGCAACATTCCCAATTTAGCCGCAATCTTTTCCTTGGTCGCCCTTTTAATATCGATATGGGCCAAGTCCTGCTTGAGATCATCTCTGATACGTCGAGAGAGGGCAAAGGCCTCACCAATTTTCAACGGAGCGGAGAACTCAGGATAGGTTTTCCGCGCCCAGGGCAGGAGAAGAAGACTGAGAAAAATATCGTCGCTGAAAACAACACCTCTGGCCCATAGCCGATCAGAGACGGCGAGGTAGCTCTGCAGGGATTCGACCATGGCCGAATCAAGAATATCTTTATAACAGGGCATGAGCACCCCGAAGAGACCGCTGTCAGCGGCAAGCTTCAGCCAGCCAGCGCTGGCGCCGCCCAGAAAATCCTTAAAAAACTCATCCCTGATCCGAGAAACCGGGCAGACGGTTAATGTCTCGCGGTTACTCTTAATGGCCTCCCAGGTCTGCTCTTCAATGCGAAAACCGCTCCGGGCAGCATGGCGCACGGCCCGCATCATCCGCACCGGATCGCGGGTTATGCGACGCTGGGCATCACCGATAATCCGGACCACCTTATCCTTGAGGTCCTGAACACCGCCGACATAATCGATAATGGTCTGGTTCTCGATCTCGTAAAAGAGACCATTGATGGTGAGATCACGGCGGAAGGCATCATCTCGCTCATCGCCATACGTATTGTTGGCGGCAAGCACGACATCCTTGCCATCCAAATCATACTCGCTACGACAGCGGAAGGTGGAGACTTCAATAATCTTATTACCGGGAAAGAAAACTTGCACCAGCCGAAACCTACGGCCAATAGTCCGGCTATTACGGAAAATTTTCCTTAACTGCCCAGGACGGGCATCGGTTGAGATGTCATAATCCTTCGGATTCTTGCCCAGGAAAAGATCACGAACCCCGCCGCCCACAAGATATGCCGTATGCCCGGCCTCTTGCAGCCGTTGCATGACATGTAGTGCATCTTGGTCAAACTTATCCAGGGTAA
>JBFFIS010000449.1:0-1875 GCA_041556375.1 Desulfurivibrionaceae bacterium
CGGTGCAGCGGGTGTCTGGTCTGGGCCGACGATTATGGGGTGACAGCAATATATCGCCGCTTTAGCCGCTCCTTCACGGCCTTGGCCGCGGTTGAGGCACTGGTCGACAGTTGCGGTGGTGAAAAGGTCGAGTCACTCTTTTCTGTCTGTTTTTAGGTAGAAATACTACGTACGGTCGGTGGAGTTTTTCTTGGTTTTGGCCCGCGCATTCTGCGCTTTCAGTCTTGCCTGCTCATAAAAAGTGTGGTAGCGTACTCTGCTGTTTGCCCTGGGTATGGCCATCTTTTGCGCTTCGCTGTTGCCTGGGTAAACTCCCTGTTTTTCCGTCTTTTTTTCTCTTGTTGTGCCGGTGGGTAAACCTGTGTTTTTCGGCAGTTTGGAGCAAGGTTCATCTCTCTGCCTTGGTTGAGAGATTTTCAAAGATAAGCAGCGTGCTGTTTTTGTTGAGCAGCAGCTCGATTGAAAAGAAATTTATTTAAGAGGTGTCCTGTTGAAAAAGAAAATTCTGGTAGCCAATCGTGGTGAAATCGCGTGCCGGATTATCCGAGCCATTCAGGAGCTTGGTTATACAGCTGTAGCCGTTTATGAAACACCTGATAATGCTGCCCTGCATATCCGTGTTGCCGATGAGGCTGTCTGGCTTGGTGACGGTCCCCGGTGCGATTATCTCAATATTGATAAGATTATCAAGGTCGCCAAGAACCATAATGTCGATGCTATCCATCCCGGCTACGGTTTCTTGGCTGAAAACGCCGAGTTTGCCAAGGCCTGTGAAGATAACGATATCATTTTTATCGGCCCCAGATCTGAGGTTATCAGTTCTCTCGGCGATAAGGTAACGGCCCGGAAGATCATGGCTGAGGCCAAGATCCCCATGGTTCCCGGTACCGACAACCTGCCTGCTGATGAGGACGAGGCGGTTAAGATGGCCCTGGAGTTTGCCAACCGGGTCAAGTATCCGATTATGCTCAAGGCCACAGCCGGCGGCGGTGGTCGCGGTATCCGTCAGGTTGACAATGATGGTCAGATGAAGGAGCAACTGCAGATTGCCAGGGCCGAGGCCAAGGCCGCATTCTCAAGTGATAACGTCTACATGGAAAAGGTGGTGGTCAAGCCCAAGCATGTCGAGGTTCAGGTCATTGCCGACAAATCAGGCCACACTGTCCATCTTGGCACCCGTGACTGCTCCATCCAGCGCCGGAACCAGAAGCTTGTCGAGATTGCCCCCTCCTTGATCCAGGATCAGCAGCTCCTCGATGACATGTGCGAAACAGCGGTACGTGCGGCCAAGGCTGCCAGCTACACCAACGCTGGTACGGTAGAGTTTTTGGTCGATAAGGACATGAATTACTATTTCATGGAGATCAATACCCGTATCCAGGTAGAACATACCGTCACCGAAATGGTCACCGGTATCGATATTGTCCGCACCCAGATTAAGCTGGCCTTTGGTAAGGACCTGAATTTCAAGCAGGAAGATATTCAGATTCGTGGCCATGCCATCGAGATGCGGATTAATGCTGAGGATCCCCAGAATGATTTCATGCCTGAGGGCGGTAAAACCGTAACAACCTATCGTTCTCCCGGTGGCTATGGTGTTCGTCTCGACGGTTTTGTCTATCAGGGTTTTACCATTCCCCAGGTCTATGATTCGCTCCTGGTGAAGATGACTGTCTTCGGCTATTCCTGGAACGAGACGGTGGATCGCCTGCGCCGCTGTCTGTCCAATTATGTCATTACCGGCCCCAAGACAACTATTCCCTTCTATCTGCAACTGGTCAACGAGCCCCAGTTTCAGTCCGGGGATTTTGACACATCCTACCTCGATAATCACCCGGAGCTTTTGGAGTATCGGGAGGACGATTCTGAGGTCAA
>JBFFIS010000450.1:0-1867 GCA_041556375.1 Desulfurivibrionaceae bacterium
ATGGCGATATCCCTCTGCACGGATGGGTACTTGGGAAGGGGAACAAACTTTTTCGGGGCAGGCTCTAAAGTTGTTAGGGCATCGAAATTAATGTCGACAAAATAGACATCCTGTTTAATACCGAAATTACTGAGACATTGGCTGCTGAAACGGCCTACCTGGCCAATAGTCTTACCCCCGGCGGCAAGAAGAAGGGCCTGGGAAGAATCGACATAGGGCGCCTGGCGGTCATCGCCAACAAACTCAACCTGATCGAGGCGCAGCTCTTGTATGAGAGAAAGGGCTATACCCTTGGCATCGGCAAAATCAGTAGCATCCTGAGGAAAATGAAGGGCTGGCGCCTGACCATGGCGTCTGCCGCTTAAGACAACGGCGAGTCTGGTTTCCTCGAGGGGTTGGTTGCCGCCACCTTGAGGCACAAAAACCTTACCAACCTCAAAAAGGCGGACATCACCATTTTGATGATTGATATTACGGCGGACATTCTCCAGCAAGGCGGGCAAAAGGGAGCGCCGCATAATACTTTGGTCCTCAGTGAGAGGATTCAGTATCTTGACGGCATCGCGGCGATTATCATCCTCAGCCATACAAAGACCATCAGCATGCTCAGGGGATACAAAGCTATAATTAATGGCCTCGTAGCAGGTGTTTGCCATTAAAATGTCAGCAACTTTCTTTTTCAGACTACGTCCGGCATCGCGGTTGGCAAAACTCATAGGGACCACGGGCAGAGTGGTACCTATCTCATTATAACCGTGGAGGCGGGTCACCTCTTCAATAAGATCCGCTTCACGCTCAATATCAATGCGGAAACTTGGCGGTGTCACACCCAAGGTATCGTCATCAATCTGGCGAACCTTCATCTCAATTGCCGTCAAATAGCCGCCAATATCCTTGATACTAAAATCCGTACCGAGCAGCCTGTTGGTCTGGCTGAGGCGCAAGGTATATTCAATCGGAGCTGGAACGCCGGCGGCCAGATCGATACCGCCCTCTTCAACCGTGGCGCCGGCAATGTCGGTAAGAATCTCGACAAGACGCTCCATGGCCACCGGGGCTAGTTCAGGATCAACGCCACGCTCAAAGCGATAGGAGGCGTCTGTGGACAGGTTGAGATTACGGGAGGTCTTGCGAACTGACACAGCATTGAAACAGGCAGACTCAAGAAGTATCTCAGTGGTATCTTCATCCACCTCGGAATTACCACCACCCATAACACCGGCAACAGCCACCGGCTTTTCGGCGTCACAGATCATCAACATACTGGGGTCGAGTTCTCTCTCCTGACCGTCAAGGGTGGTCATCTTCTCACCCTGCTGAGCAGTACGAACGACGATCTCACCGTTAGCCAGTTTTTTAAAGTCAAAGGCATGCAGAGGTTGGCCAAACTCAAGCATGACAAAATTTGTAGCATCAACGACATTATTAATGGGCCGCTGGCCCACACTGATCAAGCGCTTTTGGAGCCACCAGGGTGACGGCCCTATCGTAACGCCGGTCATCAAGCGTGCTACATAACGGGGGCAGAGGGTCTCATCAGCAACGCTGATCTTACAGGCGGAGGTTCCGGTGAGCGGCGGCAAAGAGTCTTTATCAACCGGAAGCTTGAGGGGATTACCAGACATGGCGGCAACTTCACGGGCCGTACCGATGACAGAGGCGCAATCAGGTCTATTGGGGGTCAGGTCGACCTCGATCAAGGTATCACCAAGATCCAGGGCCTCTAAGAGAGACTGGCCAGATTCGCTGATCCCGGCAAGTTCCAAGATGCCTTCAGCGTCATCAGCAAGGCCAAGCTCCTTGGCTGAGCACAGCATACCTTCAGAGGCCTGGCCGCGGATCTTGCTTTTTTTGATCTTAAAACCAC
>JBFFIS010000451.1:0-1852 GCA_041556375.1 Desulfurivibrionaceae bacterium
TCTTGCAAGTACTTAGCGGTGTAGCCTAGGGTCGCAAGGTAGGTGCGAGCCATAATAGCTCTGTCCTTATGGGGGCACGCTGTGACTATGACCTTAGATGTGTCGAGCTCGTTAAGTCTTTCGGGAAGTTCATTGATAGGGATATTGACAGCAACGCCCATATGCCAAGCCTGATACTCTTCCTTGAATCGAATATCAATAAGTTGGGCCTTGCCTTGGCCATATAGAGCGATAAACTCCTTGCTGGTTATTTTCATGTCCTTGCGGTCAGCATAGTCAAAATTGCGCAGATAGACGCCCAGGTCATCGGCTCCATAGCAAAATGCTGGTGCAACAAGGAGAATAAAGAGAGAAAAAAGGATGGTTTTTTTCATGTAAAGCACCAGAAGACGGTAGAATTGATTATTGTTTTCGGAAGCTTGAGTTTAACGAAAGGCCTGATAGAATAAAAAAAGCCTTTTGGGTGCAGATAGTCAAGCTCATACCATACTGATGAGAGATAATTCCATTGAATAAGATTTTTACGGCCAATAGATCGGCACTTCACTTTACCATCCTGGTCCTCAGTCTCATTGGTATAGGTGCGCTGCATCATCTGACCCCCGGCGATAGGCTTATTTATCACGAAACATACCGCCGTCTCAGCTATTTCCCCATCGTTGTCGGCGGCCTGTTATTCGGGGTCCGGGGCGGTCTGGTATTGGCCCTTCTCGCCTGTGTGGCCTTTATCCCCCATCTCCATATTTTTCATGCCATGAATTATGACTTTTATCTTGGCGAGCTCACAGAGGTTGTCCTCTACCTGGCCGCCGGCATCGGCGTTGGCTTCATTGCCAGCCGCGAGTCACGGTTACGGGAAAAATATCAAGACCTGTCGGAAAAATTGGAGCGCTCCTATCGCCACCTCCATGAGGAAGCCGAGCTCCTGCTTGAGGTTGAGGAACAGTTGCGGGCCAGCCAGAAGCTCTCGGCCCTGGGGCAGCTTTCAGCCTCCTTGGCCCATGAGATCAAAAACCCCTTGGCCTCCATCAAGGGCACGGCTGAGATCTTTCTGGATGAATTTCCGCCGGGCCACCCCAAGCGGGAGTTTGTCGAAATCCTTCTCAAGGAAACCTCACGTCTCAACACCACCGTGGAGGAGGTCCTGAATTTTTCCCGGAATCAACAGAAAGGCGGCGCCCAGGAACCGCAGAAGGAGGCGGCTTCGGCAATTGTGCAGCGGGTAATCACCTTGCTTGAAACTGCCTTTCGCAAAAAAGGCATTGAGGTTGAGCTCGACAGGGCGAGCGATTACCAGGATATGTTTGTTGATGCCGACAAGATGGCCCAGGTTTTTATTAATCTTTTACTTAACGCCAGCGATGCCGTGGGCCAGGGAGGCCATATTGTCGTCGGCCTTGGCCGCCAGGTAGACGGCTCTACTGCCATCTCCTTTGGCGATGATGGTCCTGGTGTCCCTGCAGAGCAGCGTGCCCAGGTCTTTACCCCCTTTTATTCGGCCAAGGATGAAGGCACCGGACTTGGTCTGGCCATCAGTGCTAAAATCGTTGAAAGTTACGGGGGGGAGATTACCGTGTCACAATCAGAGCTGGGTGGGGCCCTTTTCACCGTTTTATTACCGGCACCGGAGGCCCCATACAACCATGGCTGAGCATATCCTCCTGATCGATGATGATGAAAGTCTGCGCCGGGTCACCGAGTATAATCTGGTTTCGGCCGGATTTGCTGTGGTTTCGGCTGCCAATGGCAAAGATGGCCTGGCTGCCTTTGCCAGAAACCAGCCGGCCTTGGTGGTCTCCGATGTCCAGCTCGGCGACATGAGCGGCATAGACCTCCTCCAGCATTTTAAAAA
>JBFFIS010000452.1:0-1848 GCA_041556375.1 Desulfurivibrionaceae bacterium
ACTCCCTATGTTAGCCAGTCCCTGAACCAACTCAGACATATAACCGGCACCGCTGCTTGGCGGCGTATCACGGCCATCCATAAAGGCGTGGATGAAGATCTTTTCCACCCCCTGCGCTGCGGCCGTAGCCACCAAAGCCAGGAGATGATCAAGATGGCTATGGACTCCGCCGTCAGAAACCAGGCCCAGGAGGTGGAGGGCCGACTTTTTGACCAACACCTTGTCCAGGGCCTTGGCCAGAATGGCGTTAGTGGCCAGTGTTCCTTCAGCCACGGCTTTATTAATGCGGGTAAAATCCTGATAGACTACCCGACCGGCGCCAATATTGAGATGTCCCACTTCGGAGTTACCCATCTGCCCCTCAGGCAACCCCACGGCGCCGTTATGGGCAGCTAAACTGGTGGCAGGATATTCGGCCTGCCAGCGATCCATATTAGGTGTCTTGGCCATAAAGACGGCATTGGTCTCTGTCTCATCACCGAGGCCCCAGCCATCAAGGATAGCTAACAATACTGGTTTTTTTACTGCCATACCTACTCCACTTCCACCCGAGGGGCGTCATGCCACAGGCCTTCGAGGTCATAGAATTCACGAGATTCATGGTAGAAGATATGGACCACCACATCATTATAATCGAGCAGCACCCAGTGGCCCTCACTGAAACCCTCAACCTTGCCTTGGGACATTCTCTTCTTGCTCATATATTGACCGATGGCATCAGCAAGACCCTGAACATGCCTGGTGGAGCGACCGCTCATAATAACAAAATAATCAGCAAAGGAAGAAATGCCACGGACATCAAGGATAACAAGATCCTCTGCCTTTTTTTCCAGGGCGGCCCGGCTTAGTACCTGAGCAATCTCCAGGCTTGATTTGTCAGCAAGTGACTTATGAATTCTTTTCATTTTTACGCACAATTCCAAAATGTTCAGCCAAAAAACTGGTTAACTCCCAATGCCAGATATCGGGCTGATCAAGATAACAGGGGTGAGGGGCACCCTGGACAAGCACAAGGCTGGCATCAGGGATGTGTTTAGCCAAGAGATGGCCGTTTGCCAGCGGGGAGATGGCATCTTCACTGCCCCAGACTATAAGGGTCGGAACGCTAATTGTAGAGAGTTGTTCCTTTACTTCTTCGACGCCCACGGCGCCGACCAAAACCAAGCCGCCGACACACTCCGGATAGGCCAAGGTGAAATCAAGGGCCACCTTGCCACCCATAGACGGCCCGACAATAATTGGCTTGTCAAGCTTCTGGCTGATGATTACTTGTTTGAGGACTTGAACCGGGGCTAGATCACAGGGGGGAGAGTCGCCGAAACCGGGAAGATCCAGAGCCAGTGCCTCATACCCTTCATCGCCAATCATCTCCAGTGTACCTAAATCACGCCAGGTGGCAGCATTAAACTTCATGCCATGCAGGAAAAGGAGTGTTCGTCCGCCTCCCCCCGCTGCCTTTATGGTATGAATTTCACAATCACCCATAGCTTTATTGTGCTCAAAAGATGCCATATTCGTCAGCCTGATTCTCTGGAAAAGAAGGGAAAAATATCCAAAATAAACAAAACAAACTACTTAGTAGATTTTTACGCCGCCGTCCACTGGAAAGAAAATGGCCTTCGGCCCTGTTGTTTGTATCGAACAAACCCGGTACCCTGTGGCTACCGTCCGTTTTCACTGTTTGACATCCCTGCCCGGTAGGGTATAATCTCGCGACATTTTTAGATAATACGTAGCGTTGATTAACAGCAGTTTTAAGCGTCTCTTCAGTCATCGGGATTCATAAGACCCATTTTTTTTATTTTCGGGCGGCAACCACCTTTTCATGGAGTTTTTGTATGAATAAGA
>JBFFIS010000453.1:0-1813 GCA_041556375.1 Desulfurivibrionaceae bacterium
GTCCTTTTCTTCGGCAAAGGTCTTTACCACTTCCTTGCAGGACTCGGGACTAAAGTCCGAGAGGTCGGCAAGGCGCTCGGCCAGTTCTGGAAACCATTGCTCTAACTCAGGATGTTTCCGGACATTTTTTTTCAGGGCCTGAGGGTCCATGTTGAAGTCATCGCTAAACCAGCCCCTGGCCTCCGTAGTAAAGTCGGTTAGGGTGTAGAATCGCTCACGGGTCATATCAAGGGTGGTGTGAAACCAGTCCTGTCGCTCTGACTCGTAACTCTCCTGCCACAGCCCTGCTTCCTGCATCTTGGGTTTGAGTAATGCTGCAAGCTCGCCGAGATCCATACTCCGTAGGTAATGGGCATTGGTATTGAGAAGTTTTGGGTCGGTGATAAATTTGGGGTCATCTTTTTTATAGTTGAAGACCGAATTTGATTTGTTAATGCGCTCAAGGGTAAAGGCCTGAATTAACTCCTCTTTGCTGAAGATCTCTGTGTCGTCACCTGATGCCCAACCGAGCAGAACCAAAAAATTACACAGGGCCCATGGCAGAAAGCCATTGTCGCGGTACCATTGTACGGCCACAATCTCGCCATGACTCCGTTTAGAAATCTTTTTCTTATTGGTGTCGAGTGTAAGAGGCATGTGGGCAAAGACAGGGACCTTAGCACCCAGGGCCTTATAGACAAGGACCTGGCGATGGGTGTTGGTGAGGTGGTCTTGGCCACGGACAACATGACTGATCCGGTCGCGGATATCATCAACGACATTACATAGAAGGTACAGAGGTTTGCCATTTGAGCGGACAATGACAAAATCTTCAATGTCGGCGTAGGCCCGTTTCATTGTGCCGAGCACCCTGTCATCATAGGAGACAACACCTTCTTCATTGGGCACCTTAAACCGAACAACATAGGGGATCCCGGCATCTTCCTTTGTCTTAACCTCTTCATCACTTAAGTGGCGACAGGTCTTGTCGTAACCCACGGTGGCCTTTGCGGCCATGGCGGCTTCGCGTTTGGCGTCGAGATCTTCCTTGGTACAAAAACATTTATACGCATGGCCTGAGTCAAGAAGGGTTTGAGCGGCCTTTTTATGGTCTGCTTCAAACTCCGTCTGGAAATAGGGGCCTTCATCCCAGTCAATACCAAGCCACTCCATACCTTCAATGATACCTTGGATGGATTCTTGGGTTGAGCGTTCGGCGTCGGTGTCTTCGATGCGGAGGATGAGTTTGCCACCATGTTTTCTGGCATAGAGCCAGTTTAACAGGGCGGTTCTGCCGCTCACATCCGGCGATCTACGTGGCCCGCAGCGCGGCCATTTGCCGGATTTTCGCATAGTCTAAACTGACAAGTAGGGTAGGGGGTTGCTGTTCAGCACTTGAGGTATATGTATCCGGCCCGCGCACGGGGTCGGTGTGCCGCGACGGAACCCCCCCCCGGTCGCCTAGTAAGCCGCTTGCCTGGGAGCGTGCGTGGCCCTGTCGGCTACAGGTCTTGGCCCTAGCCAAGACCTCGAAACTGTTATCCGGTAGGGGAGTGCGATCACGTCCAGCGTCACTGATGCCCACTTTTCGATAACCGGCGATTGGGACCCACCGGTCCCGATCGAACTTCAGTGTGTGACGTTCTGGAAGGGCTTCAGGCGCCTCAGCACGGATTTCAGGCGTTTGTTTACGTCGTCGTGGAATAGCATTCGCCTATGGTCACTTCTATAACCATAGTGGTTATGAAACTTATTTCGTGTAATATAACTTTTATTATACATCTCTAACTGCACGGGAGAACACTCAAACCGCCAGCTTCCCTATTAGGCCCTA
>JBFFIS010000454.1:0-1805 GCA_041556375.1 Desulfurivibrionaceae bacterium
AAATCAAGCCGCTTTGGTTCCAATAAAGCCCTGGCCACCCTCCAGGGCAAGCCGATGATCAGCCACGCCCTCGACATGCTGGAGTCTCTATTCTCAGAACATCTTCTTGTGACCAATGCCCCGGAAGAGTACAGCTTCACCGGTTGGGAGACCACCCAGGACATCTATCCCGGGGCCGGCCCCCTGGCAGGAATCCATGCCGCCCTGGCCCATGTGAAAAACGAGAAAATTTTTGTGGTAGGATGTGATATGCCCCACCTCAACCCCAAACTCATTCAATTTATCTGCGACAAGTATTCTTCCCGTGATGATGCCGTCATTCCAGAGAGCCAGCATGGCTTAGAACCTCTCCATGGGCTCTATCATAAAAACTGTTTGGAGCAGATCGGCATCGATCTCCAGCTTGGCCAACGTCGCCTGCATCAGTTCTTTGCCAAGATCCAAACACGCATCATTTCCTGGCCGGAAATCTCCATTCTAGACCCCGAACAGCTGAGCTTTCAGAATATAAACCACCAGACGGATCTTCCAAAACCAGCCCGGCATTAAAAGAACCCACGAGATGAAGATGATATTCCCGCAATCTTGCACCATAAGAACCACCCTTGTCAGGCAATGCCCATGACCGATCTCTCCCTGGAACAGGCCGTCCACCTCATCCGCTCCCATGCCACCCCACTTGGAGCAACGCGGATTCCACTCTATGAAGCCAGTGGTAAAATTTGCGCGGAAGAGGTTCTGGCCCCGACCGCCATTCCCCACTTCCGCCAATCCGCCATGGACGGCTTTGCCTTAAAGAGTGCTGAATGTCTGCCCAACGAGACCTTGAAGATCAGTGGCGAGATTGCCGCAGGATGTTTAACGGAGTGCAGCCACCGCAAAGGTCACGCCATTCGTATTATGACGGGTGGCAAGGTCCCCGATAGCTGCGACCAGGTCATTCCTTTTGAGTTATGCCGGGAACATGGGGATTCCATCACGATTATGGAGCAACCCAAACGCTCCCATATCCGTGGTGTGGGTACCGATGTCAGGTTCGGCAAAAAAATCATCGGCGCAGGGGATCGTATTACCCCTGGCCATATGCATCTTGCCGCCACGGCAACCGTTAAAGAACTCCTTGTTTTCAACACCCCCAAGATAGGTATCCTCTGTACCGGTAGCGAGCTGGTCAGTGAATCACCAAAACCGGGACAGATTATATCGGGCAATCGCTTTCTTCTTACAGGGCTTGCGGAACTGGCCGGTGGTAAAATCACCTCAGCGATTACGGTGCAGGATCAGATCAGCGATATCCGCCTGCAACTTGAAACCATGGCCAAAGAGGCCGACATCGTCATCACCACCGGTGGTGTTGGCCCAGGAAAGTATGATCTCGTCGGCCAGGCCATGGAACAGATCGGCATCGACATTTTGTACTCAAGCCTGGGGTTACGCCCTGGTAAATCAACCCTGTTTGGCAAGCGGGACAACACCCTATTCTTTGCCCTGCCAGGCCCTCCACCTGCTGTCCGCTTGTTATTCCATGAGCTAGTGCACCCGGCGATCCTGGCCCTGCAAAACAACCAGAGCCAAACCCCGCGCGCCATAAAGGGACATCTCAGCAAGGAACTGGCCATCAAGCAGGTTGGCATCCTCAATTTAAAAGGCGGCATGGTCACCATTGACAAGGGACGCTGTCTTGTTCGCCCCGCCCACCGTGATGAAGCCGCCAATTGTATTATTTTAGTCCCTGCCCACCGCCGAACCCTAAAAAAAGGCGAACTGGTGACGATTCATTTGACCGAGTGGTAGGATATGGTAAA
>JBFFIS010000455.1:0-1782 GCA_041556375.1 Desulfurivibrionaceae bacterium
CCATAAAATTTATCTGAAAAATGGCAAGATTGTCAAAACAGCTGTGTGCAGGGTGGAGGGTGATTTTGTTGTCTACGAGAAGTATGGCGGCACCATTGCCATGGCCATGGCCAAGGTGGATCGTATTGAGTTTGACGAACCTCCACCTGTCCAAAAGGCAAAGGAGCAGGCTTCTCATTCTAAGGCTGTTGCTGCCAGCCCACCGCAAAGCTATGGGGCAGTCGGGGCTGCAGATGTCCCTGTAGGCGAGGTTTATGATGATAAGGACTTGCTGGCCAGATTGACTAAAGGTGGTACGTCCCAGACCCCGATTGAGCAGGCTAATCTCGCTACCGTTTCCATCGAGTCGGACCTTGGTTCCGGCTCCGGGTTTTTTATCACGAACGATGGCTACATCATTACCAATAAACATGTGGTCCGGGTTTCGGAAGAAACCAAAAGGGAAAGCCAGCAGAGGTTGCAGGAGGCCAAGGGCATCCTCCGGGAAGCCGAGGCTGCCTTGAATAACGAGAAAGACCGCTTGAAGAATGCCAAAAGAGATTTGCGCCGCGACAAAAGCTCGCTCCGGCGGGCCCTTGCTTCCCGGGCAAATCCGGCCCAAATCAGTTCCTGGCGCCGTAATATCAGGGCCAATGAGGATTATCTCAAGCTCTGGGAGAAGTCGTACAAGAAAAGGCTTGCCGAGTATCAGAGTGCTAAGGGGCAGGTTGATAAGGCCAGCAGAGAGTACGCAAAGGTTCTTGATAGTATGAAGGGGCGTCGCTTTTACAAGGTTTATCTGGCTGATGAGACTGAGCTTGATGCCTATCTCGTCAAGCTCAGTGAAAAATATGACCTGGCCCTGCTGAAGTTGAATGGCTACACCACCCCCCATCTTCAGCATATCCGTTCCACCACGGTCCCGCAGGGTTCCACCCTCTATGCCATCGGCAACCCCATTGGCCTGCGAAATTCGGTGACCTCCGGCGCCCTTTCCGCCTTTAGGGATGAGTTTATCCAGACCAACGCCGACATCAATCCCGGCAACAGCGGTGGTCCTTTAGTCACCGAAGAGGGTAAGGTGATTGGTGTCAACACCAAGAAATTGATCGCCGCACATTCCGAGGGCTTGGGCTTTGCCCTTGATATCAAGTATGCCTTTGAGGAATTCGGCAGCTTTTTGGGCCAACGGTAGGTGCTCCTCGGATTTCAGGGAGCAGCCATAAGGCTGAAGTTTGCAATCTTTGGAGGAGATTTATCGGTTGCCTTAAGATCCTGTTGAAAGGGTTGGTCTTTTAGGGTTACTGTGATAATAGTAATCATTATAGTTTGGGGCAGTATTTATGAGTATTGAAGAGATATCTAAAGGAGCTTGTGATGGCATTATTTACATGGGATAACAGCTATAGCGTTGGTGTTGCCGACATTGATCAACAGCACCAGCAACTTATGAATCTGGTTAATGACCTCAATGACGCCATGTTGCAGGGTAAGGGTCGTCAGGTTGTCGGGGAAATTCTCAGCAATCTTATCAGTTACACGGCTGGACATTTTGCGGCTGAAGAGCGGCTCATGCAACAGCACGGCTACCCGGAGTACACCGAGCACAAGGCCAAGCATGGTAAGATGGTGGCGAAGGTCAAGGCCCTGCAGCAGGATGTTGATGCCGGCAAATTAACGGTGTCTGGCGATGTGATGAAGTTTCTTCATGATTGGCTCAATAAGCACATCAAGGGCACTGATATGAAATATAAACCATTTCTGAATGCCAAGGGCGTTCGTTAGTGCTACCTGTTTCATAGA
>JBFFIS010000456.1:0-1748 GCA_041556375.1 Desulfurivibrionaceae bacterium
CGAGATCATCACCTTTGACAAGGGGTGCACCCTGGCCGAGGCCATTGCGCGGGCCGAAAAGCTGGCAGGCCAAAGGCCGAAGGCCTTCCTACCCCGCCAGTTTGCCAATCAAGACAACATCCTGGCCCATCAGAGTTCCACCGGTCCGGAGATCTGGTGGCAATTGCAATTCCACGGTCTCACCCCCCAGGCCTTTGTGGCCGGCGTTGGCACCGGCGGCACCATCATGGGGGTTGGCGCCTTTTTAAAAGAGATGGATCCGACCATTACCATCCACCCCCTGGAACCCAGCTCCGCCCCATTGCTCTCAACGGCCAGCCTGGGGGGGGACCACCGCATTGAGGGCATCTCCGACGGCTATCTGCCCCCCATCGTTAACCTTGAGCGCCTTGACCAGGTCATTGCCGTTGATGACGGTGATGCCATCATCATGGCCCAAAAACTTGCCGCCGACCTCGGCCTCGGGGTGGGAATTTCCTCCGGGGCCAACTTCCTGGGGGCCATACAGGCCCAAACGAGCCTGGGAGGCGAGGCCGTGGTGGCAACCGTTTTTGCCGACGACAACAAAAAGTATCTGTCCACCGACCTCTTACGGGCCGAACCCGTCAAGAGACAGTACCTGGCCCCCAAGATCAAACTAATCGGCGTCCAGGCCTTTAAAAGGGTGTGTTACACCTGCTGCGACCCGGCAGAATGCCTGGCCGCAGCACCGCTGACCTGCACCGAAAAATTCCCTCCGCCCTCCTGTCCCCGACGAAAATAAAGTCCTGTGAATGGCAACTGAAGATGAGTGCCAAGCACATTTCATCAACTAACTACCTTTTAACACCCATGTTTTTTTTCACGAGAACGGCTCTTTCGCCTTGTATCTCGCTTCCCAAAACTATAGCATTTAAATTGAGTTTCTTCTCTGGTATCGATCATCTAGCACTTTAGCAGGACAGTCATGCTCACCATGAAAATGAAAAATGGCGGCATCATCCTCATAATACCTGCGGCACTTTGCCTCTGCCTGTGGCCGACACCGGCATGGGCAGTACAGGCCCATGGTGGAGCCGAAGGTCTTGTTTCCCACCAAATCGGCCACATCCTGTTTTTTATCGGCTTGCTCTCCCTATTGATTCGCCTCTACCAGCGGCGATTAAGCGATGCTGGCTGGCGAGAATTCAAGGTCTTTCTCTGGCTTATGATCCTCTGGAACATTCTCACCTTCAGTGGCCACTGGATGCGAGAGATTGTCGTCATGGACAAATTCATTAAAGGCAACGGCCATATCGCCGGCTTTCAGGCAACCTCCACCTTTGACCTTATTTTCTATGCGACCAGGTTGGACCACATCTTCCTGGTCCCGGCCCTGTGCTTCTTGCTCATGGCCTTAAGACGCTGGGATCACGCCTCATGATCATCTCATGGCTGCCGGTCATATGGTTGGACATTTTAGGTTCCGCCACAACCCTTGTTCTGGCCCTGCTCTGCGCCAAACACGCCTGGCATTGGACGGCAAAGAAGCGAGACGACACCTTCCGCTACTATCTCTTTCTGCTGACCTTATCCTTTTCCTTCTTTGCTGTTTCCCGCTCTTTTGGTCATCTCATCAAACAGGTCTTGCTGTTTTATGACATGAATGACACCTGGAAAGTAATTTCCCCTTTTTCAGGCTCCATCAACACCGCCACCTTTATCACGGTCTTTGCCTTCAGCCTCTACTTCTATCGCTCCTACAAGGTCCATTTGGAGCTCGAGAAGCA
>JBFFIS010000457.1:0-1742 GCA_041556375.1 Desulfurivibrionaceae bacterium
GAATCGGTCGAAAAAATTATGTGGACGGTGGTGGCCTGTTTGGTCCCGCCCCTTGTGTTGTCTGTATTTATCTTCGGAATGCAGACCCTTCTTATTACCGCTGTTTCCGTCGCCAGTTGTGTGGCCATGGAAGCCATCAGCCAGAAAGCCCTCGGCAAGAAGATCACTATCAGTGATGGTAGTGCCGTGATCACTGGAATGCTCATTGCCTTTATCATTCCACCCGGTGTTTCTTCTCTGCTCCCTGTGCTTGGCGCGGTTATGGCCATCTATATCGGCAAGCACCTCCTTGGCGGGCTGGGTTATAACATCTTTAATCCGGCACTTCTGGCCCGTGCTTTTTTACTGGCCACCTTCCCTGTGGCCATGACCTCGGCCTGGATTGCCCCCAACAACAGCCTCTTTACCTTTTTGGGAACCACGGTTGATTCTGTGACCACAGCAACCCCCCTTGCCGTCATGAAGGAACAAGGTATGGAAGCCTTTCATGCCCAATTCGGTACGGTTGCAAACCTGTACACCAATTTTTTTGTTGGCATCCAACCCGGCTGTATTGGTGAGACCTCAGCCCTGCTCATCCTGCTTGGCGGTCTCTACCTCATGTATAAGGGGTATATCACATGGCACATCCCCACCTCTACACTTGCAGCCATCGCCTTTTTCACCTGGATGTTTGGTGGTGAGGTGTACTTCAGCGGCGACCCACTCCTGTCCATTCTTACTGGTGGAGCCATGCTTGGCGCTTTTTTCATGGCCAATGACTATGTTACCTGCCCCACCAATAAAACCGCACAACTTGTCTATGGTGTCGGCATTGGCGCTCTCACCGTTCTCATCCGCCTCAAAGGTGGTTACCCTGAAGGCATCTGTTATGCCATCCTTCTCATGAATCCTGTCAGTAACGTGTTGGACTCGTGGTTTAAACCGAAGCGTTTTGCCCCACTTGCTCCACCTCCAGGAGGTGGCAAATGAAAGATATCGTAACTATTATAATCAGGCTGACAATCTCCTGCCTGATGGCTGGCGCTGTCATGGGGGCGACATTTATTATCACCTCTGACGCCAAGAAACAAAACGAGCATAAAAAAGAGCAAAAGGTCTCTTACAGCCTGCTGGGCTACGACGTTTCAAAAGAGACCCCTGCCGGTGTTAAGCTGCACGAAGTGTTTCGTTATGTCATTACAGAAGGCGAAGAGAAATCTGTCGGCTATCTTGTCCCAGCTGGACATGGTAATGACCACGGCGGCTTCATCTTTATAGCCATAGACCTTGATGGTAAATTCATCAGTCAACATCCCATTGCAATTGACCATAACAAGGTGCGTGAAGAAGAGGACCGGGATCTTGCCATTAGCGAGGCGCTTGGCAATGACAAAAGCGTTAGCTATAAAGATCAAACCATCATTGTTACCGAAAATGATGCCCGCAAGGCCTATCTTCTCTCCGGGAAATTCCCCGGCTTTAAGACCTTTATCTCGGTGATGCTCGCCATCGACCCAGGTTTTTCTGTTCTCGGCCTGGAAATCATGGAGCATGAGGAAGACCCAGGTCTAGGGGCTGAAATTAAAGAGAAATACTTCAAGAACCAATTCATCGGTAAGTCCTTTGAAACATTAAAGAACCTCAAAGTAGATAAAATTCCTCTGCCAGCCGAGTACACCAAGGCCCTCGAGGGAAGAATTTCTGCACAGGACGTGCAACTGGTTCAAGACACATACAAGGACAAGAATATATACGCCCTC
>JBFFIS010000458.1:0-1732 GCA_041556375.1 Desulfurivibrionaceae bacterium
GGCCAAGGAGGAGGGCAAGGAGGAGTAGGGCGATAGAGTCGGTTGTAACTCAGGCCTGCAGCTCTTGTTTTACCGCCAGTCCCAGCTCTTCAAAGGTGTAGGGTTTTTTGATAAAACAGCCGGCCCCCAGGCTGGCAGCCTTTTTCACCTCGCCGCTTTCAGAAAAGCCGCTGGCGATGACGGCCTTCTGGCCCGGGTGCTTTTCTATGATTTTCTCATAGGTCTGGCGGCCATTGATGCCCGGATCCATCAGCATGTCAAGGATCAGGAGATCCGCTTTGTTGCTGGCCATGTAGCTGACGGCCTCTTCCCCGGAACTTACCGTTGCCACCCTATAGCCCAGGATCGTTAAGATCTGCGAGGCGATATCACGCTGGTGCGCTTCGTCATCCACCACGACAATTTGTTCACCCTTTCCCTGCAATTCTTCCGTACTGATATTGACGGCGGCCTCGCTTTCCTGGGCTGTGGTGGCTGGAAAGAAAAGGCTGAAGGTTGTGCCCTGGTCATTGCTTTCGACACTGACATGGCCGCCGTGATCCTGCATGGCATTCCAGACCACCGTCAGGCCGATACCCGTGCCGCTACGGCCCATTTTCTTCTTGGTGTAAAAGGGCTCAAAGATGTGTTTGAGGTCGGCATCTGGGATGCCGGGGCCTTCATCGGCAACACTCAAGGTTACATAATCCCCGGCCTTTAAGCCTTTTTTAGCTATTGTCTCAGTGATATGTCGGTTGCCGGTACTGATATGAATGGAACCGGAACTAGCCAAGGCTTCAGCGGCATTGATAACCAGATTCATCAGACATTTGCGGACATGAACCGGCGAACAGTAGATGTTGGCAAGATCTGTGGCAAGATTGGTCTTAATCTTCACCCCGGGATAGAGGGCGAGGAGCTTCTGGCCCTCAGGGGAGGTAAGATAGTCGTGAACAAGAGTGTTGACCTGGGAGACCTCGCGCACCTTGGCAGCACTGCGGGCCACGGTGAGGAGGTCGGCAACCACAGCTGCAGCCCGAAGGCCGGATTCGCGAATGGCAGTAAGGGGCCGCTGCAAGTCGCTATCCTCGGGGAGCTTCATCATCATCAGCTCGGGATAGCTGACAACTCCGGAGAGGATGTTGTTGAGGTCGTGGGCAACGCCGCCGGCCATAAGGCCGATGGCCTCCATTTTTTCGGCCTTCTGTAATTTGGCCTCGGTGCTTTTTCTCTCCTCAACCTCAGCGAGGAGTTTTTCGGTCCGTTCCGCAACCCTCTCCTCAAGTTCACGGTTGTTACGGGCCAGCGACAGGTTGAGGTCAACAATCTTCTGGACCAGAGAGCCATAGCTGAAATAGAGGATAAGAAAAGATAAACAGATCAAAATGGTGCTGAGGAATGTGGCTGACAGCAGCAGGGCCTGTCCTTTAGCCACCTCGTCAGAGATATCCAAGGCCACAAAGAGTGTGCCCAGCTCCTTGCCCTGGAAGTTGGTCAGCAGGTTAATATTACAGATAATATGCGTTTTATCACCAAGCTTGAGAGTCTGGCGGACCTTGCTCCAGTCAATCGCTGGCAGGATCTCTTTGAAGAATGCCGTTTCGGTGGCCTGAATGGTGTGAGTGGGGCCGGCAAGGCCTTTTTGATATTGTGGCCAAATTATGGCGTATTCGCTATTGGGAATGGCTAAGCCGGCCGGGGTTTCAAGTTGTCTGCTCAGGGCGTCAAGGAGCACCTGGCCTTTAATACCAAA
>JBFFIS010000459.1:0-1718 GCA_041556375.1 Desulfurivibrionaceae bacterium
CACCGCAGGCCAGCTCACCGATAGCTGTCAATTGTGAAACCCGTACCAGTTCCTTCTTTCTGTTTTTCTCGTTTTGCAAATCATTCTGCAGGGCCAGAATATTGCTCTTATCAGCGGTGATGTCGTAGCCAAAACAACGGACCAGACAACCATCCTCAGCACACTGACTCATCATAAAAATCGCCCGTACCACTCGGCTTTTTTCAGGCTCGACACCCTGCAGGACAAACTCTAAAGACCCCAGTCCGGCAAATTTTCTGATATCAGTTGTATCGCCATACCCCTCTGGAGGGTGAAAAAAGCTATCCCACCTCTTGCCAGACAGCCCCCCCTCAGGATAACCACAGGCTAACTCCATCTCCTTATTGACCTGGCACATATGACCAGTTTCATCTATCTCAGCCCACACCCCCCCCAGGGAAGCAACCATGTCGCCGCTTATCTGCCGGCATTTCTGGAGGCGGATGGAGACTGCCTCCTTAAGGTCCTGCTGCTCATTGATGATCTCGGCCAACACCGCCGCCTCCTTACACTTGCTGGAGACACCCACCTCGCAGATCTCGCCGGCCAACAACCTGTCGGCGTCATCCACCAAAAACCACAAGGGCGTTAGCAGGCGGCGATGAAACAAAACAAGAATACCTACCAACATGGCAACGGCCAGGGCACTGGCACCGATGACCATATTCTGAAAGCCGATAAGTCGTTCGCGGGAAGAGTTGACCAAGACACGATCAAAGAGCATGAGACGCTCACCCAGGGTACGGATCTCCCGACTCAGGCGTCGATAATCCTCACGGTTGGCCTCGCCTGCCTCAACAGACCTTAACAGCAGGACAATACCGGGAAGGTCGATGGAGTTGACCAGACTTAGCTTAAACTCCTCGCCGATCTGCCGGGTATCGAGAACCTTCGTCAGATTATAGTTAAGGGTCTCCATCTCCTTACTGAGGCCATGGAGGGGCATCTGCTCTCCAGCCATCAGGGCGGTGGAAACATGCTCCCGGATAATAGAAAATTGAAAGAGAAGCTTTTCGGTTTGCTCAACCACCTTTACCTGGGCATGAAAAAGCTGCGACTGGCGCACCCCCATAAACAGCAAAAGAACAAGACTTATGCTGACCACAAAATAAAAGGTGTAGAGTATTTTTTTTAAGGGAAATGTGTCAGTCATGCCAGACACCTCGAATACGCTTCTCTTCCGCCAACCAAGAGAGCTATCTGGTTAAGAGATCTTTTGATTACGAGCCCATGCATCAGGGAAATGCCCGCGATCGTCATCAAAAAAGGAGGTCCTGGGGTTCCGAAGTTGTTTTCGGAACCCCAGGAAAATCCCCAAGGACTATGTCGCGTCACCCTTCCAGGTATAGAGGATGGGTAACCGACAGAGACAGGCTCGATAGACCAGGATGTAGGTGGCGTAGATTGTGATGGTAATGACAATCTCCCGCCAATGGGGAATCTCCTGATAGAGCTGCCAGTTAAAGGTAATCAAGGCGGTATTCAGACGGTTAAGCAGAATGCCGACTACGGCGATCAAAGCCGCAAAACGAGCGGTCTTGGCGCTCTGGTTTCTGATAGCAACGGTGTAGAGAAAGAGTGGCAGGATCACGCCAAAACAAATCTCAAAAATATACCATTGCCCCCAACCGGTGAACAGCAACCCCCACTCGTTATCATGGGCAACAGCCGTCAGTTTAATGATGAGATAGGTGATA
>JBFFIS010000460.1:0-1712 GCA_041556375.1 Desulfurivibrionaceae bacterium
AAGCTGGGCGTTGCGACGCATACGGCGGGGACGATAATCGGGGAAAACCATGGGAGCTCCTTTTTTTAAGAAAGTAGAGAGGAGGTAAAGAATCGGCGGAGAGAGCCTGGTTAGCCTCTCTACCTTCCTTTAACGTCTGTCACTTCTCATTTCACAATTTAAAATTTTCATCCAGAACTTCATTAATAAAGGTCTCAGGTGATTCGACACCCTCTACCGGGATAACGAGTTCGCCGTCAATCCTTTTCTGCGCAATGAGACGCAGGCCATAATCCAGGGCATTAAAAACCCCCTCACAGACCTCGTTTACCGAAGAGACAGTAAACCTGCTTTTTTGCAAGATCCGATCAACTGCCGCCTCTTCGAAAATCACATTGATATTGCAATCCACGGAAACCGTGGCCACGTAATCACGGATATGCTGGATCATTTCAATAAAATCGGCACAGACATCGCGGACATCCATGAATTCATCGAGGCAATAACAGGCCAACATCTTCAGGCGTTCCGCAGTAATTTCTACGGCATTTTCACGCAAATAATCGCCATTGGTCTTCTCAATTATTTCAACCAGACGGTCATATTCAATCAGGCGTAATTCATCATAGCGCCGCTGGTGATAATCGTTGCTTGGCTCGGCCAGCATAGCCACCAAGCTGCCTTGGGGGTCTTCAACAATATCCCTGGATATCACCAGGTGGCGTCGTGCCGTTGACGGCAGGCTTTTTTCAAAGGGCAGCAAGGTCTTCTCCATGACACTGAGCAGACCCCGCGCCCCGGTTTTTTCAAGCACTGCCTTGGCAGCAATGGCATCAAAGGCTTCCTGCTCGAAACTGAGCTTAATACCATAGGCATTAAAGTCCTGTTTCTTACCGAGAACAACGGCAGAGTTATGATTGGAGAGTATCTCGACAAAATCCTGCTGACTCAGATCGTTTAAGGCGGTAACCACCGGCAGCCGCCCGACAAACTCACTCTCAAAACCATAGGCAATGAGGTCTTCGGCCATGACTTGCTGAAAATAGCGGCTACCCTCATTTTTCGACTGAACCTTACTGCCGAAACCAATGGAATGCTCATTGCGACGCTTCTTGATAATATCAGTCAAACCGACAAAAGCACCGCTCATGATAAAGAGAATATTGCGGGTGTTGACCACCTTTTTTTCGCGCTTGCCGGTGGACCGGTAATGCTCCATGGCCTCAAGCTGGGAAACGGGATCATGGGGAACCTTGAGTTCGACATCGGTTTCCTCCATGGGCTTTAAGAAGGCGCGCTGCACCCCTGCCCTGGAAACATCAGCTCCGAGACGATTGGGACTGGCGGCGATCTTATCGACCTCATCGACATAGATGATGCCATACTCAGCCTTGGCAATATCATCATCAGCCTCACGGACCAGATCGCGAACCAGATCTTCAACATCACCACCCACGTACCCGGTTTCACTAAACTTGGTGGCATCACCCTTGACAAAGGGCACACCCAGCCGACGGGCAATGAGTTTGACAAGATAGGTCTTGCCGACTCCGGTGGGCCCAATGAGCAGGACATTTGACTTAATCCTTCCCACCTGCCTTTTCACAGCCCGGCCAGTCTCCAGTTCATGGCGAATACGGTTGAAATGGGTACATATCTTGGTGGCGAGCACGGCCTTGGCCTCATCCTGCTGGACCACATACTCATCAAGATGCTTGACCAACTCCTCAGGC
>JBFFIS010000461.1:0-1711 GCA_041556375.1 Desulfurivibrionaceae bacterium
CCTCCCTGTTCAAGACGGGCAGGACGCCAGGCATACCGAGGCAGACCGGGCAGGTGTTGGTGTTGGGTGGTTTGCCGAACTCGGTGGTGCAGGAGCAAAATATCTTGGATTTTGTCTTCATCTGGGCGTGAACTTCCAGCCCGATCACAATCTCAAATTCCATGTCTTATTAACCTTATTAATGCTATTGAGCGCTTTGGTGGATCCAGCTGCGGAGCTTGTCAGCCTCGGCTGGCCACTGGTCGCTGATTCTTATTTTGATAAAGTGGCCGAGGAGTTCGTCAAAGGTTTTGTAGACGGTTTCCAGGAGGCCGATACGATCAAGCAGACGGCCTTCGACGGCCTCCTGGTCATCGCCTTCTTCGGCACCCTCCATGGTCTTGGGAACCTTGACCGAGCGAAACTCCATGAGGCTGGCCTTGATGGTCATGTGCCATTCGTATTCTCCCCGGATCATGTGGATGCGGGCCTGTTCTAGTTTCTTGCCCATCCGCAGGCCGGTGCGGGCCTCTTTGAGCTCGGCCTGCAGGCCTTGGCAGACAATCTTTTCATGGGAGTCGCCCTCGCCAAACTCGAGCAGCATGTGTTTCTCAAAGACCAGAGTGATATCTTCGCCGGTGTCCGGCAGCAGGACAGTGCCGCCCCGTTCGTCACTCTTATACCAGAGCCAGGTGAGAAACTCCTGACCGATGAACCGTTTTTCAGTAATTAAATCGACTAGATCCATTAGACGAGCACCGCCGGGCTGATGTGGGCCAAGGCTTGGCGCTCGCTGGCGCCTAAAAGCCGTTCCGCTGTAGTATAGGGAATGTCCAGTTGGAGCAGCAGGCCAAAGGTGTCCTTGAAGAAATCTTCAAGCTGGGCCTGGGCCTTCTGGTTGGTGGAGAAGAAGAGCACGGTATTTTCGGCCAGATTCCACACCAGGTCGTAGGTGGCAGGCACCGGTACGGCCCGTTTCATCAGCATCATCTCCATGTTTTCCTTGATCTCAATTCTCTGGCCCCGGCTCAGCTTGGGGATCTGGCGCTCCTTCTTGATCCGCTCCTCCTCCTTGAGACAGAATTTTTTTAAGACCTTGGGCGAGACTTTGCGTTCATCAACCCGCATGGTCAGGCAGATATGGTCACCGGCGGCAAAGGAGGCATAGGCGAAGTCGACATCAAACATATTGAGGACCGATACCCAGCCCACTGAAAATTCGTCGTAGGTTTCGTCAATATCCTTGAAGGCAAAACGGTTGATCTGGTCGGATGCCAGGTCCCAGAAATTCTGCGGTATGTCGCCCACCACGCTATAACGGACAAAGGTGGCGGAGGAGGAAAGAAGTCCCATAAGATAGTCACTTAAGTTTTAAGAACACCTTGGTGGCCAAGGCGCCTTTAAGGAAAAAATAAGCCTTGTAAGCAGGAGGCAAAGTTAATCTGACAGATATAGCAGACCCCTGGGAGGGGGACAAGGATTTTCCAAAGCCATGGCAGCCACGAGTTATTTGAGAGCGGCTATGTCGTTTGTATTGTTGGCAAAAGGCATTTGCTCCGCCATGCTGCCTTGAAGCGCGGCTTGACGTCGAGATGAAAAGATGAAAAAATGGCAGAGAAGGTATTGACAGCCAGAGCCGACTATTGTAAAAACGACGCTTCACCATGATGGGCCCTTAACTCAGCTGGTAGAGTATCTGACTTTTAATCAGAGAGTCGCGCGTTCGAGCCGC
>JBFFIS010000462.1:0-1695 GCA_041556375.1 Desulfurivibrionaceae bacterium
GGTACAAAGGAGACCAGTTGCCACTGGTAGTCTGCGGCTTTCTGCTTGCGGGCACTTTTCTGGAAGGCATGGGGGGAGCCTGTTGAAGAGATATGGTCAAGATGCAGAGGCTTGATGGTGATGAAGGTAAACAGCCCCTCTGGGGTGAAGAATTGCCCCCGTGGCTGCCCGGGCATTCTTTGCCAAGCGGCCGGATAGGTGTTGGCCATGGTCCGGTCATTTTGATACATGAAGCCCCACTCATCTTCGGGATTCAGGCTCAAGAGCCAGAAACCCTGCTGATTGAGCAACATGGGTTTGCCGGTGACGCATTGGTGGTGGGCAAGAAGATTGTGGTCAGGCGAGGAAAGGCTGTGCTCTGAGGCGCTGCCTTGCATGGATTGTTTAAGATGGTCAAGGAGGACCTGGCCAAAATAGTTGAGAAGGACAATGCCTCTCTTGTGCCCCTGGGCATCAAAAACCGGGGTGCCGAAACGGATCATCGGCTTTTGGGGGAGTTCGATTCGGCCCTGTTCAATGTTGAGATCCAGGGGGGAGACAAAAATTTCTCCTGGTCGCAAGGAAAAGGTGTCGGTGAAATAATAGCGGCGGCCCTTATTTTGTAGGTCTGCCGTGGGGACGATAGCGGGCTGGCCTTGCTGGAAATTGATTCGTACCCTCTCCATGCCGTCGGCAGCGAGCAGGCGGATCTGGTCATACAACTGCGAGTTTGCCGCCAGGACGAGATATTCATGGCCAAGATCGGCTTGGTCTTGTTTTGAGTTGGTGGTGAGGAAATTGCGCAGGACGGTGGAGCTGGCCAGACAGGCAAGATCAGTGGTTGCCGCCTTAAACTCATGGGAGATAGCCTGCTGCCCCGCCTCCACATGGGACCACTCATGGGACTTCAGGGTTTCCAGTTCGTTTTGCAGTTTAAGGTAGAAGAAAAGGCTGAGGACAAGGGCCAGGAACAGGGTGGTGGGGAAAAATATAAGGCTTGTAGACTTTAGGTGGGCGATAAAGGCAAGATTTGGGCGGCCGGGAGCCAAGGGCATAGGTGATGTCCTCTGGAAAGGTATTTTGCTTACTTTAGTAGGCCTCTGTGTCGGCAATTCTTTATTAATTGTATCATATTTTTTTGACGCTATTGGCCACTTTTTGCTTTTCGCATTGAAAGGGCAAACTTGTCAGGAGGCGCTTTTTTTATTGTGCCTGGATATGGAGGACGGTGATGATGTTGTCCTCATATGAAAAACGGATATTTAGGTCCCAGAGGCTCATGCCGTACTCGCGGTCATGCTCATGGTATGCCGGCCGCGGGTCCTGGCACAGGATCTGCTCGATCAGCTCCCGAAGCTGTCGGCCTGTTTGGCTGCTATATTCTGCGCAGAAATCAAGAACTGCCGGCTTGAAAACAATGTCATAATTTAAAGGCGGCTGCGGTGCATAGCCGTAACTGGCCTCCGGCAGGGAGTCACTGTAGGGCACATAGGGTTTGATGTCGAGGACCGGGGTCTGGTCAAGAAAATCGACGCCGGAGACCTTGATGGTCACGGCCTTTTTTCTGAGGTCTATTTCTTCCAGGCGGACCACGGAGCTGCCGATAAAGTTGGGCCTTTGCGGCGAGCGGCTGGCAAAAACGCCTACCCGTTTATTACCGCCCAGGCGCGGCGGCCGCACTGTGGGTTTCCATCCCCGGGCCACGGCCTGGTGAAA
>JBFFIS010000463.1:0-1688 GCA_041556375.1 Desulfurivibrionaceae bacterium
CAGATAGCTCTTCAATAGCGTTGGTCTTACCCTTGAAGGCATCGATGGAACATGCATACTCTTTACCATTTTTATCGCGGACCCAGACGAGTGACTCATAGCCGCCGCTTCTGCTGACATCTTTCATAGCGTCACCTCATGCTTGTTATTGATAATTAATCTTAAACAAGAAAATAATGATTAAGAAACATTTGGGCAATGAGTATTTTCTTAAAAAATCAGAAAAAGAGAGGCGTTTGTTGAACAACAAAAAAAAACTTTTGCAGTATGAAACGAGAAGCAGCAATTTGCTGGACGGGCCTTAATCAGGTAAATGGGATGTGAGAGGCGATATCGTGCCCCCAATAAAGACGATTAACTCTTAGTGGCGAATTTCCCTGGTTCCAGGATGACCAGGGCCAAGGGGAAACGCTGGCTGCCAAGCTCGGGGCCAAAGAGGTCAACAGAGTATTGGTAGAGGCTGTGTTGCAGGGGCTCAAGATTGATGGTGGGGTAGGACAGTCCTTTGTCGAAACCGGAAAGCCCGCAGACATGGGCTTGGCCCTGGATGACCGTGGGCGTGCCGTAGGTACGGCAGTTAATCGGCCGGCCTTCATAGCAGAGGCAGGTATCTTCGGGGCCGAGCAGGGGGCAGCGTATACGGGCCTCGGCGGGGTTCTTTTTATTCTCCATGACCTTAATGAACTGGTCGAAGGCCTGGTGGGCTGGGGCCTGTAATTCCTTTGCCTGCTCCTGGCTTAGCAGGCTGGCAAGGTAGGCTGCCTCAATGGCTGAGACGTCAAACATGGCATGGCAGCAGTCGGCGCATCCCGGGCCGCATTTGACCTCAGCGGCAAATTGTTGACAGATCTGGGCCACTGCCTGGTCGACTACATTATAAAGGTGGAGAAGTTTGGTGAACATAGTGAGCGTAGGGGAAGAATTTAGCCATGAGATCTGGGAGAATAGTCCCTGAGCCTGGCCTGTCAATATTTTTTGTCCGTGTGGAGGTGACCCATGGAAAAACTGCATATCGTCTGCCCAGCCTGTCATAAGACAAGCAGGGTGCCGGCGCCAAAATTAACAGCAGGCCCCAAGTGCGGCCATTGTCAACAGCTGCTTTTTAGCGGTGAACCTGTGAATGTTGATTTCGACAACTTTGAAAAACATGTCTACCGCAGCCATATTCCGGTGCTTATTGACTTTTGGGCCTCCTGGTGCGGGCCCTGCAAAATGATGGCGCCGGCCTTTGCCGCTGCCGCCAAGGAGCTTGAACCCAATGTCCGGCTGTTGAAGCTGTGTACTGAGAGTGAGCCAACCATGGCCCGGCGCTGGAATATCCGCTCCATTCCCACCCTGGTGTTAGTGAAAAATGGTAAAGAGATCGACCGTCAGGCCGGTTCTATGAACAGAGATGCCATAATAAGCTGGACCCGCCAGCATATATCATAGAAGGGTGGTTGGACAGAAATGCTTACCTTAAAATGCGCGGCCTGCAAGAAGAAGCTCTGGCGCTATGATAAAATCGGCCAGGGCGAACTCCTCCGCTGCCATAAGGCCAGGATCGACAAGATCTATGGCTGTGCCGAGAGTGGCGACAAGATATCATGCCGGTGCGGACGCGAGGTGGGTATCGATAAGGGCAGCTATTATAAAATGATCAGCAAGGCCTTCACCGCCTCAGGCTCAAAACGCAACAGCGCAGAGAA
>JBFFIS010000464.1:0-1674 GCA_041556375.1 Desulfurivibrionaceae bacterium
CCCCTGGGCTGGCCTGGGGCGCAATTTAAAATTGCCGTGCATTTCGTTGCCAAGGAAGAGCGTGATGTTTTCATGCCCCCTGCCTTTTCAATACAGGTAGGATATTTATCCCTTAAAGGAAAGAACCATGTCTGAAAAAACGAATCTGGAAAAACTGCGAATCCTCCTGCCCCACTGGGTTGAGCATAGCCACAGTCATCAGGAAGAATTCAAGAAGTGGGTGGAGATTGCCCGTGCTGAAGGCCAGGCGGAAGCTGCTGCCGAGATCGACAAGGCCCTGGCCCTGATGGCCGAGACCGACCAGGCCCTGGAAAAGGCCTTAGAACTGCTGGGTGGCAAGGTTGGTGAGCATCATCACCATCACCACCACCATCATGACCACTGAAAGGTCGAATTTCCAGTGATGAAAGTTGAAGGGCGCGTCGTTTGTAAAGACAAAAGAACCGCCCGGCAATATTGATAATTTTCTACGTTCTCGAGGGGTGAAACACCGAATATTTCAGCTTGCCCGGCACCATCGGTATCAGCCAGTATTCCTCGGGTTTGCTGGTGATGGCCTGGCGCAACTTGTCGCTGAGCCAGTGTGAGTCCTCAAGCAGGTTGTAAAAGGCTGAATCAACGCCGATAAAGCCGTCCAGGATATGGACCAGGGTGTGGAGAACCTTGCTGGGATAGCCCTGGGGCAGATCCTTGAGTTCTGCCAGGCTGCTTATGCCGGTAGCCCCTAACTCATCAATCAGACCCTTGGCAACCGCCCGGTTGCTGGCCACACCCTGTTCAACCTTAGTCCAAAAGGCCGGATCAGCGCCATTCATGATGGACTGGTCGTGGATGGTCATGGCCTCATAGCGGATGAGTTCGGTATGGTCAAGAAAGTGCTGGACCTTATGGCAGGCCTGGTGTTGATCTTCGGCCTTGGTCAGAAAGAGATGTTTGATGCTGGCGCTGCTCATGGGAAAAGGGGCACTGTCCGGGCAATCTCCATAAAGCTGGTGACGCTGTATTCAGCGCTGAGCTCAGGATTTTTAAAGGCTATAAGCTCCATGCCTATTGCTGCCGAGTGTTCCCTGTCGACAATGGAGTCGCCGATGTAGATGGCCTGTTGGGGTTCAAGGTTGTAGTGGTCAAGAATCACCTCCAGGGCCTCGGGGTGGGGCTTGGGATTGGTGACGTCAAAGGTGGTCATGACCTTGCCAAAATATTTTTTCAGACCGAAAATTTTCAGTATATCCTGCATGGTGGTGGTGCGGCTCGTTGAAATGGCGGCATCAATGCCATGGGCCTCGAGATACTCGAGAAATTCGATCAGGTCGGGCTCCATGTGCATGTATTTGAGGTAGGGCTGGTAATCGAGGTCGGCGCGATACTTCTCAGCCTTGTCGAGATCCTCCGGATGGTTGCGCAGCAGGTAACGCACCGAGCGCATGACATTATGGATATGGACATAGTCAAGCTCTTCTGCGGTCATGGGCGGATGGCCCAGGTTCTCCAGAATATGATTATAGTAATGCTTGTTGGCATTTTTGGAGTCGAACATGACCCCGTCACAGTCAAAAATGACCAGCTTCAACTCTTTCATTTTTTACCCTTACTTAGAGCCACGGAATCCACAGAAGACACGGAAAAGAGAAAAATGTTTTGTTCAGTGTCTTCTGTGGATTCCGTGGCAAAAAA
>JBFFIS010000465.1:0-1639 GCA_041556375.1 Desulfurivibrionaceae bacterium
AAGGGCTATGAGACCCAGGTGCAGACAAGCGCCCACGACATCTTCAATAAGATAGTCGCCTGGCAACCGGACCTGATCCTTCTTGATATCCATCTCGATGAAAACTGTAACGGCCTGGATATTCTGGCGGAAATCAAGCGTGAGAAGTTGCAGGCTCCAGTGATCATGCTCACCAGTGACGATTCAGCCGAGTCGGCTATCAAGGCCATGAAACTTGGGGCTTCCGACTACCTGACCAAGCCTTTCAATATAGAAGAGGTTCTCATCGTTGTCGCTAATATGCTGCAGACCTCCAGGCTGAAGGAGGAGGTAGATTATCTCCGCAAAAGCGGCTCATCCTGTGTTGATAGCCAGATTGTCGGGGAATCAGCGACCATGAATGACATTCTTGAGAAGGTCGAGATGTTCGCCAAGGTCCGCACCGGCGCCCTGCTCATCACCGGAGAGTCCGGCACCGGCAAGGAGGTCCTCGCCCGCTATTTTCATGCCTTGAGCTATCAGGACCAGGGCAGTGTCTCCGACTATGCCCCCTTTATTGCCATTAACTGTACAGCCCTGCCGGAAAACCTCATTGAAAACGAGCTGTTCGGTCATTCCAGGGGGGCCTTTACCGATGCCAAAACCGACAAGAAAGGCGTCTTTCAGTTGGCTGATGGCGGCACCCTGCTGCTGGATGAGTTCGGCGACATGCGCCTTGACGTCCAGAGCAAATTTTTACGGGTTTTAGAAACGAGAAAGGTGCGCCGCCTGGGCGGCAAGGTCGACCTCTCCTTTGATGCCGTCGTCATTGCCGCCACCAATAAAGACCTCAAAAAGGCCGTGGAGGCCGGAGAGTTTCGGGAAGATCTCTTTTACCGTTTAAATACCTTTGCCGTCCACCTGCCGCCGCTGCGCGACAGACTTGAGGACATACCTCTTCTGGCCCGCCATTTTCTCAAAGTCTCTGCCCTCCAATATTTCAAAAAGGACATCAAGGGTTTTTCTCCTGAGGCGGAAAAGGCCCTTACTGCCTATAGCTGGCCGGGAAACATCAGGGAGTTGCGTAATGTCATCGAACGCTGCGTTGTTCTGGAAACCTCGGACACTATCTCCACGACCCATCTGCCCATTGAATTGACCGGCACCCCCACCCTTGAGCGCCGTAAAAATTTTCAACTTGTCTTGCCGGAGTCGGGAATATCCCTTGAGGAGGTGGAAAAAGATTTGGTCAAACAGGCCCTGGTCCGGTCGAAATACAATAAGACCAAGGCCGCCAAGCTTTTGGACATCAGCTATGACACCCTCAGGTATCAGGTCAAGAAATTTGATCTTGATCGCAATTAAGTATCACAATTAAAAAGTTCAGAGCTAGGCTGTCCAGAAGCCGTTGTCAGAGATGGGCTTTTTCGCCCTTTTCATACTCGTCCCTGCCTGTTCTTTCAGGCAAAACAGACACCGGCCCTACAGGTGCAATCCTCAAGTACCCTGCTCCAGACCACAATTCCTGTTTTGTCTTCCACCTCAGAATTCAAACAGACCACCTGGGAAACCCTTAAAGGATAACTGGTCACCAACCCCACCCCTCCCTCACAAATATCAACGGACTTGGCCTCGGTGTGCCAGCGCTTGCTTTCCCCTTCGCCAATGATGGTCATGGCGA
>JBFFIS010000466.1:0-1582 GCA_041556375.1 Desulfurivibrionaceae bacterium
GGGCCCCGGCCAGGGCCTCGTCCTTGGTGGCCACACCCTTGTCGGGGCTGATGAATTTGTCAGCCGCCAGCGGCCCCGGCTCCTGCCTGAAGATAATGCGGGCCAGCGGCTCAAGCCCCGTTTCCATGGCAATGAGGCTGCGCGTCCGCCGTTTGGGACGGTGGGGCAGGTAGATATCTTCGAGCACCGTCAGGTTGGGGGCGCCGAGCACCGCCGCTCGCAGCTTGTCGTCCAGCAAATCGCGCTCGGTCAGGGAGGTGATGATGGCCTGGCGCCGCTTGTCGAGCTCGGCCAGTTGCGCCAGGCGGTCGCGTACCGCCGTGATCTGGGTCTCGTCGAGCAGGCCGGTGGCCTCTTTGCGGTAACGGGCGATAAAGGGCACGGTGCCGCCGCCCTCAAGGAGGCTGGTTACAGCCGCTACCTGGCTGCTCTTAATCTGCAGTTCCCTGGCAATTATTTCCTGATGTTGTGTCATTGTAGCTTTTCTATTCGTATTTGGTCGCCAGCGCCAATGGTTTTTTGTGTAATGGCTTCCTTTGCCGCCCTTTGTCAAGAGATGAGGGTATACGACTTAGCACCACCCAGCAAGTAAGGTTGTGCAAAGGGTCTCAGGACGGATTCTAGTCGATCTGGCCCTGGCAGTCATGTGCTGTCAATGTTGTTGGATATCTGCTTTGCCGTTGTGCTATGATTTATCTTCACTGATCGATCTGTAAGGTCTGAGTATCGAAGAGGAGATACGATGAATAGAATGATAGATCCGCGCGACTGTAGACATTTCCGTGATCAAGCGATGTGCCCCAATTGGGACCAGGAAATAATGGTCTATCTCGATAACCGGGTGATCACCGACATGGATCTTACCATTGAACCGCAGATGTTTGATAAGGCCTTTGAGTTCTGTGCAAGCTGCGCCCACTTTGCGCCCTTGGTCGCTTTCCCCGATTATGGCCAGGCCTTTCATTAAGGCTGATTGTCCCGACAGCCAGCAGCAGCCCTGCCCATCAGGCCCATTCGCAAAATGAATGGGCCTTTTTTATTTTGTGATGACAAGAAGGAGAGGCCGCTGGCATTTACGATTAGGGGTGATCATATCTCTTTGAAATCTTATGCAGGCATGGTCAAATAGCTGGGGCTTGGGGCGTCGCACGGCAGGGTGACGCTCCTTGGTTAGGGAAGAAATACTCAAGGAAAGAAAAATGGCAAAACATACTCTTTTTATGCTCACACCATGGATGGAAGAAGAGTCTGGCCCGTTTTACTGCCCGGACTGCGGTGTCGTCGAAGGCTTTTTGCATTACTCGCCAAAGGTGCGGGAGGAAATTGATATTGTCCATGTCGACTTCCCGCGCCCTCGCAATCAGATTGTTGAACTGCTCGGCCAGGAAAATCAAAACAGCCCGGTCCTGGTTCTTGCCGAAGGGGCCCAACCACCGGCCGGGGCAAGGCAGTCCATGAGTACCGGCAGATGGTTTATTGATGAGGGTATCATGATCGCCACCTATCTGGCAGAGCAGTATGGCGGCGTGTTGCCGCATCCGTAGAAATGGCCCTGAAGATGTCCCCCCAAAAGCGGCCTTTA
>JBFFIS010000467.1:0-1579 GCA_041556375.1 Desulfurivibrionaceae bacterium
ATATGACCGCCCTGCTGGATGGTACATTCACTGATGCCGGTCTCTAACTCGGTGGCGCCGTATGAGGCATGGATAGGGGTTTGCCAAATTTGCTCCAGATCCGTCCCCAGTGGGGTGAGGTCAAAATTGGGCCTGCGGATGGGCTCGCCGATGGTGATGAGGGAGGAGATGGACGAGTCAGCAGGTTTCTTGCCATGCTCCTCGGCCCATTTGCCGATTTGCAAAAGAAAGGATGGTACGCCGATGATGCCCTTGGGGCGTAGCTGTTCAATAAATTCCCATTGCCGTGCCGGTTGGCCAGGGCCTGAGCGCACGGCTGTGGCACCGAGTGCGACAAGTCCGCTGTAATAAGCCAGACCTGCGATAAAACAGCGATCAATGGTGACGCCCACTAAATAAATATCACCTGGCCGTACACCTGCACCATAAAAGGCCATGGCCTCATTATAGGCCAGACGGTCAAGGTCGTGCTGGGTGTAGGGAATCCGGACCGGGTTGCCAGTGGTGCCTGAGGTGAGGGAAAGATCGCGGATCTGCTCATCTTCCACGGCCTGGAAGAGATGGCTCTTGTCGTTGAGGTCAGCCCTGGAGGTGAGGGGAAGCCCCTCAAGATTATCGAGGGTGATGTCTTCCGGGATGACGCCACATTCCCTGTAGAGTTCTTTGTAATGGCTGCCCTGCATGGCCTGACGAATATGGTCCTGGAGGAAGCTGTTCTGCTTGCGGCGGCATGCTTCAGCTGACATGGTGCGGAGGCTGAGCCCCTGTTCAAATGTTGTTTTGTTCATGGTGTTTTCTGCTGGTGCTTCAATTCATCGGCAATGGCTTGGTAGGTCTCTTGGCATAGCTTCTTGATAGCCCGGCGTGGCTTGTCCTCGCTGTTCGCCTTAAGGGGTGGGAGCAGGATGACCTTAGGGCGATGGGGTGAAAGGAGGTGCTGGCCCGGAGCCATGACCTTATTGGTGCCAACAAAACAGACCGGAACGATCTGGCAACCGGCCTCCACCGCCAGACGAAAGGCGCTGCGCTGAAATTCGGCCATCTGGCCATCCCGTGAGCGATGCCCTTCCGGCCAGATCAGGATGTTGCATTTTTTGTTCAGGAGGATGTGGGCCTGCTCCTGGATGGACTCCCAGCCCTTTCTGGTGTCAATATACTCGGCGCTGGTCATCATCAATCTGAAAAAGGGAATGTTGAAGGGCCATGAGGTCAGCATGGCCGCCGTGGTGTCGACAACGCCAAAGCAATAGGGGTCGATGGACGAGAGATGGTTGGCCACATAGATAACGGGCTTGTCGTGGGTCCCGGATTTGTCGATGAGGATGGTGGGTGCCATGAAGGGGATACAGCGAACCACAATAAACCCGTAGAGGCTGATGCCCCGGCGAAAAAAATGGGCGACAGGTTGTCTTTTGACCACGGCGACAAGGTGCGCCACTGGTGGGATGAGCACCAGAAGGATAAGGGTGGTCAGCAGAAAAACAGGCCAGAAGTAGAGGTTAAGCAGCAGTTTCTTTGTCACTGTCAGTCATTTGGGCATGAATAGAAAGCAGCAGACGGTGAAGATCGTCAAGTGTCC
>JBFFIS010000468.1:0-1531 GCA_041556375.1 Desulfurivibrionaceae bacterium
AAGCTCGGCACCCAGATGATCCATTTTGTTCCCCGTGAGAATGATGTGCAGCGCGCTGAGATTAACCGTAAGACGGTTATCGAGTGGAAGCCCGAGGTTCCTCAGGCCGACGTCTATCGCGGACTGGCCAAGGCCATTGACGAAAATGAAATGTTCGTTGTGCCGACCCCCATGGAGATTGAGGTTCTTGAAGAACTCCTGATGGAATACGGCTTGATGGAAGCGGCCTAACCCCCTGCAAGTGGAACATTTTAACCTATATTTAAAAGATAACCGGCAGGCCGAGACCTGCCGGTGACGTTGGAGATAATGCTATGATGATTATGATTCGATCAATTATTCGTCCAGAAAAGGCGGATGCCGTACTCGCAGCCCTCATGGACGCCGGTTTTCCGGCTGTGACCAAATACGCCGTTGCCGGTCGCGGTAAGCAGCGTGGTATCAAAATTGGTGAGGTGACCTATGATGAACTGCCCAAGGTCATGCTCATGAGTGTGGTGAACGAAGCGGACAAGGATTTCGTTATTGAAACCGTAATGGATACGGCCCGCTCAGAAGGCAAAGGCGCCTTTGGCGATGGTAAGATTTTTGTCAGCGAAGTGGAGGAAGCCTACACCATCAGTTCCGGTGTCAAGGAAGCCGCTGCTGAGGAGGTAGCGGCATGAAAGAGGTGATCGCCGTTGTACGTATTAATATGATGAACCAGACCAAGCAGGCCCTCACCGATTGCGGAGTGGACGCCTTCTTTGCCCATGAGGCACATGGTCGCGGCAAGGGCTTTGTCAACCCCCAGATCCTCGAAGGGGCTGAGCAGGGCTACGAAGAAGCCGCCACCCTCCTGGGTGAAAAGGGCAAACTCTACCCTAAACGAATTCTTACCGCCGTGGTTGAAGACAGCCAGGTGGGCTGTGTGGTGGAAACCATTGTCAACACGAATCAGACCGGCATGCCGGGTGACGGTAAGGTCTTTGTCCTGCCGATCAGCGATGCGGTCCGGGTCAGGACTGGTGAAATGGGCGTAAAGTCAATTTCATAACGTCTTATAAAGAACATCTGTACTCAAGAGGAACGAAATGGCAACAGCAACGAAAAAAAAGCTGGTGCAGTGGGACCCTGCCGACGTTAAGGCGGAACTTTTAACCAAGTATCCACCCAAGGTAGCCCGCAAACGCGCCAAGCAAATAATGATAAATGAGGCTCTGCAAAATGAGACCCCCGCGCTCACCGCGAACGTGCGCACCATTCCGGGGATCATCACCATGCGCGGCTGTACATACGCCGGTTGTAAGGGTGTTATCATGGGGCCAACCCGTGATATCGTCAACATTGTTCACGGTCCCATCGGCTGTAGTTTTTATGCCTGGTTGACCCGCCGCAACCAGACCGATGCCGGTCCGGACGGTGAGAACTTCATGAATTACTGTTTCTCCACCGACATGCAGGAGCAGGACATCATCTTCGGCGGTGAGAAGAAGCTGGTCACGGCCATCCAGGAGGCCTACGACCTCTTTCACCCGAAATCAATCGCCGT
>JBFFIS010000469.1:0-1524 GCA_041556375.1 Desulfurivibrionaceae bacterium
CCGGTGGCTGTGAGGCTGACATCGCCTGAGCCCTGATAGGCGATGCCAAGATCGATGAAGTAGGTAAAGTTGGAATCCTTGCCAACCGGGTTGCCCCAGCCGATACCGACATAGGGGCCAACGCTGTCATAATCTATTTCACCTTCCAGGCTGCCGATTTCACTGGCAGTATAGGTGAAGCCACCAAGAGTATAAGAGAGGTTGGCTTTAATGTCGGCGCTGGCGTCAAGACTATTGCCGTTAATAAAGGCACCGGCGACGATATGAAAATCGCCATTGAAGGGGTACCACTCGGCGGTTATCAGGCCTGAGCTGAGCTCAAGGTCGCAGTCATAGCTGATATCCTCACCATCGCCATCGACGTCAATGGATCCCCAATGGCCGGCTGCCCTGATATTTAGGCTGTCAAGGAGGCCAATGGTGAGGTCAGGGCCCACTCCCAGCGTGCTTATCTTGGCGCCAAGGGCGATATCGCCGGTCTCGGCCTGGGCATCGGCCTGGAACGTGAACAGCATGAGGACAAGAAAAAAGGGAGCAACAACGAGAGATAATGTTTTCATACTACGTTCTCCTTTGAAATTTTCACAGGTAGTAGAGTTTGTAATTGTTCATCATCTAAAAGTCGGTGGAGCTTGTCAAGTAGAGAGAGCGACCGTCCGGTCACCAGTTATTGGCTGGCTTATGGCATGATTGATTTCTGGGCTGTGCAAGCTGTATTGCAGGTCGGCGAAAGTGGGGCATAAAAAAACTCAGCCCAGGATTATGTTCCTGGTGCTGAGTTTTTGTCTGAAAAAAGGGCAGATTATTTTTCGAGATGTTTTTTGAGGATCTCCATGTCTGCGCTGCTGATCTGGGTAAATTCAATACCGGTGTGAAAATGGTCGTCATTAGCCTCTTTTGAGTGGGCAACGGTGCCGCGGGCGTCAATAAGATCGTTTTGCAGGGCAATCTCCATATCAACCGATTGGCCGGGTTCTATCTGGATACTGGTCTCAAGCAGGATGCCGGTCTCTGAAAGATTAAGGGTGCGCCCCATGCCCTGGGCCATGACGTTGTCATCCTTGTCGACACAGAAGAAGGAGAGGTTGAGGGAGTCAGTCCGCTCATGTTTGCGCTGATTCTCTGGAGTGTTTGCCATTGTTTTCACCTGAAAAAAATTGACCAAGTTGATCAGTGTATTTTAATACAAATACAATCCCGATCAGCTCGGGATAGCCCCTAAAAAAATCATCCTAATATATAAGCTATGATAATCTTAGATAAATAATCTAAAAGATTAAGGGTCAGAGCGTCAACAAAGAACTGCTTAAAATGGCAAAAAGACAACAGCAAACGAATAAAATGGCCAGAACCGGCATCCGGCGGATCAGGGGCGAGGAGTATCCCTTTGGCGAGACGGAGCAGGAGTCTGTGTCCTTTGGTGATCTTTTTGACGATGAGGCCGTTGATGAGGCAGCCTTGCAGCTTGAGGCGGCCAGGAAAAAGGAGAACCGGAGGAGGCAGAGAGCAGCTGGCATCCACAGC